>JAPLCY010000039.1:1089-1921 GCA_026391995.1 Candidatus Auribacterota bacterium | reverse complement strand
CCACAACTATCAGAAGAACGGCCAGACATACCATATCCTGCTCCTCTGCTACCTGTGCACCTTCATCGGCGGCGTGCCGCGTCCTCTCGAGTGCCATGATATGAGATGGGTAGGGCCACGGGAGATTGAGGGTTTCGATTTCGCCGCCGCCGACATCCCGGTGGCGGAGAAGGTGCGGACGCGGTTGTGGGGCGGGGGGGGATGATGAGTTTGGGGCGCGGCGCGACCGCGGTGCTTACCATAGCCGGTTCAGATCCCACGTGCGGGGCCGGGCTCCAGGCGGATCTCAAGACATTCCAGTCGTATGGCGTCTACGGCCTGTGCGCGGTCACCGCGGTCACCGTGCAGGACGGCGCGCGGGTATCGGGGATAGCGCCGATCGCCCCGGCGCTGGTCGCGGCGCAGATCGACGCGGCCCTTTCCGTCGCGCGCGTGCGTGCGGTGAAGACCGGGATGCTCTGGAGCGGCGGTGTCGTGCGGGCGGTGCGGCGTATGATCCTGAAACACCGCCTTCGCAATCTGGTTGTCGACCCGGTCCTGGCCTCGCACGAGGGGGAACGCCTGTCAGGGAATGACCTGCGCGATGTCCTTGTGCGGTGCCTTTTCCCCCTCGCCAGACTGGTCACGCCGAATATCCCCGAGGCCGGGCGCCTTGCGGGGATCACGATCGAAGAGACCGCCGATATATTCAAGGCCGCGCGCCTCATCCACGCCATGGGGCCGGGCGCGGTGCTCATCAAGGGTGGGCACGGCAGGGGTCCGGCGGTTGACTGGTATTATGACGGGCGGCGATTCAGCCCGTTCATCGCGCGGCGGCAGCAGGGGCGGCTCC
>JAPLCY010000039.1:0-1059 GCA_026391995.1 Candidatus Auribacterota bacterium | reverse complement strand
ACGGCTCGGGATGCATCCTCGCGGCGGCAATCGCGGCAGGATTGGCGAAGGGGATGGGGGCTATGGAATCCATTCGCGCGGCGAGGGCGTACGTCGCGTCACAGGCGCGCGCGGCGCTGCCGCTGGGGCCGGGCGTATCAGTGGCGCTTCACCGCCGCGGGGCGGCGGGCGCGGCAGTTGGCCCCCGCTCCTGAATGTCGGCAAAGGTGTGGTTGATGAATCTCGCCTGCCATTTGAAGCACCGCGCGCTCCCCCTGCCTATGGCACAACCGGCGTTGTTGAAGAAGCGGCCCATTGCTAAAAATCCGTCGCGGCACGCCAGGCCGATCCCTTGCCCCGCGGAGAGGCATGGGTCGACAAGCGGCACCCGCTGGGCGGCGCGGCACGGATAGGCCGCGAGCAGACAGGCCGCCACCAGGACGATCCCGCATCGTAGGTTCATAGCGCTCTTTTCTCCGGACTGAATTTGTTATACAGTATTATATGCTATCGAATGCGCCGGCGGTACGATAGCAGATAATGCTCACGCCCGCAACAGGTGAGGGATGCGCACAAAGGTACGGAACTGGTTGCTCTCGCTTCTCAAGGTGGGGCTTGCCGCCGGGATCATCATTTATATTTTCAAGACCCGGGTTGACCTCCGCGAGCTGCTGTCGCAGGTGCGTGCGATGGATCGCGGAGGCCTCATCTTCTGCTGGTGTGCCTACGGGGCCCTCTTCCTCCTGAGCGCCCGTCGATGGCAGATACTGGCCCGCGTCCAGGGGATCGCGGCGCGATATGCCGAGTTGATAGAGTATTGTTTCATAGGGCTCTTCTTCAATAATATATTGCTTGGCTCGATGGGGGGCGACGTGCTGAAGGCGTACTACCTCGCGCGCGCCGTTCCCGCGCGGCGCGAAGGGGCGGTGATTTCGGTAGTCGCCGACCGCAGCGTCGGCTTTCTCTCCTTTTTCGTCATAGGATTGGTCGGCCTCCTTCTTAATCGGGGGGACGCCCGGTTGCGCGGTCCCATCGCTATTTTTTTCGCCTTCTTTGCCTGCGCCCTCCTCTTCCTGCTCC
>JAPLCY010000170.1 GCA_026391995.1 Candidatus Auribacterota bacterium | reverse complement strand
GGGGAGGAATGACATATGAGGGACGACACATTCAAATTCCGTTTCGTAAATGAAATCACCGGTGCCTTCGTGCTGCTCGCGGTCGCCGCCCTCGTCGCGGGGATATTCCTGACCGGCCGCGCCCAGGGGCTGTTCGAGCGGAAGTTCAGGCTGCGCGCCGTTTTCAAGGCCGAAGAGGGGACCTACGGACTGAAGAAGGGCTCGGAGGTGAGAATCCGGAGCACCGCCGCCGGAAGCGTCGCCCGAATCCGCCCCACAACCGAAGGCACGATCGAGGCCGTCTTCGAGATGAAGGAGAGTTATCACGGCTTTGTGCGCGCGAACTCGGTGGCCGTGGTCAAGAAGACTCTGATTCTCGCCGGGGATTCCTTCGTGGAAATATCCATCGGCGACCGGAGCCAGCCGATGCTGCCTGACGGGGGCCTGATCGCGTGCGCGGCGGACAAAGGCGTCACGGAGCAGGCCGTGCTGCTCCTGGAGGAGCTCCGCACCAGGGCGCTCCCGACGCTGGACAGGATGAACGCCGTCCTCGAAGAGATGCCGGCCTTCACATCGCAGGCCATCAGCACTCTGCGCGAGCACGAGGAATTCCTGCGGGTGCTCACGCGCGAGGACATGCACGGCCAGCTGGTCCAGTTCAGGAACACCATGAGGGCGGCGCAGGTGCTGTTCGAGGCACTCCAGCGGCACTGGCTGCTGCGCCCGTACGTCCAGGCCCCGAAAAGTTGTGCCGCACACTAAAGTGTGCGCTACGATGTGTGCTACAGTGTGCGCTACGGTGTGCTCCGCCGGCTCAATCCGCTTGAACAAGAGGCCTTTTTTCGCTATTGTGGTAACCGAGACTGTAGCCGCGACTTAAGTCCCGGCTACATGGTGCTGACTGTCAGCGGAGATACCATGTAATGAAAACCGTCAATATAGGGCTTATCGGGCTTGGAACGGTGGGTACCGGTCTTGTAAAGGCGCTCAACGCCAACGGACCTATCCTCAAGAAACGGCTCGGGATTGATTTAAATCTGCTCCTGATCGCCGAGAAGAACTGGCGGAAGGCCCGGGATGTCAAGATCCCGCTGTCCCTCCGCGCGAGCGGCGCCCGCGCCCTCATAGCTGATCCCCGCATCGATATCGTGGTGGAGCTCATCGGCGGCTGCGGGGATGCCCGCTCCTACATAGTCGAAGCGCTGAAGCGCGGGAAGCACGTCGTCACCGCGAACAAGGCGCTGCTCGCGGCTCATGGCGAGGGGATCTTCGAGCAGGCCCGCCGTGGCGGCCTTGACCTGTACTATGAGGCGAGCGTCTGCGGCGCGATCCCCATCATAAAGACGATCCGGGAGGGGCTGGCTTCGAACCGGATCAGCTCGATCTTCGGGATCGTCAACGGGACGTGCAATTATATCCTCTCGCGCATGACCGAGTCCGGGATGGAGTTTGCCGAGGCGCTCGGCGAGGCGCAGCGCCTCGGGTACGCGGAGGCCAACCCCGCCCTCGATATCGAGGGGGACGACTCCGCCCACAAGCTCGCCATACTGGCCACGCTCGCGAGCGGGTTATGGATCCCCCTGCGGGCAATCTATACCGAGGGGATCACGCATGTGAGCCTCATGGATATCCGGTATGCCCGCGAGTTTGACCGCGTGATCAAATTGCTGGCGATATTCAAGCGGCAGGGAAACGCCGTTGAGGCGCGCGTGCACCCGACACTGATACCGGCACGCCACCTCCTCGCCTCGGTCAGCGGCGCGCACAACGCGGTGTGCGTGAACGGGCATCCGGCGGGCGAGATCGTGCTCTACGGCTCGGGCGCGGGACAGGACCCGACGGCGAGCGCCGTGCTGAGCGATATCATCGACATCGCGCTCAATATCCGGCGCGGTTGCGCCGGGAGGATTTCGCCCGTCGCGCGGGGAGGACGGGCGGCGATCAAGCAAATCGACGAGATTGAAACACAGTATTATCTGCGCTTCTCGGTTATCGACAGGCCGGGGGTCCTGGCGGGCATCACCGGCATTCTCGGCCGCCTCCAGATCGGCATCGCATCGGTCATACAGACGGAGCGAGGCGGCACGGTGCCGGTGGTCATCATGACCCACCGGGCACTCGAGCGGAATGTGCGGAAGGCTCTCGCGAGAATCGACCGGCTTCCCTTCGTGAAGGCCAAGACAACCCTCATACGCGTCGAAGAGAATCTCTGATCTCTCCCGGCGGCGTTCAGATGAAATACGCAATCCTTATCGGCGACGGTATGGCTGATTATCCCGTCCACGAGCTCGGCGCGCGCACGCCACTCGAGGTGGCGCGGACCCCGCACATGGACCGCCTCGCGCGCGAGGGGGTGGGGGGGCGCGTGCGCACCGTGCCCAAGGGAATGGAACCGGGTAGTGACGTCGCCAATCTCACCATCATGGGTGTCGATCCGGCGCGCTTCTACACCGGAAGGGGGCCGCTCGAGGCCGCCAGCATGGGGATCGAGGTCGGTGATGACGAAATCGCTTTTCGCTGCAATCTCGTGACGGTGGCTGACGATCTGATGGTCGACTACAGCGGCGGGCATATCTCCTCCGAGGAGGGGCGGGTGCTGATAGAGTTCCTCGCGGAGAAGTTCGCCGCACGGGGGGTGCGCCTTTATCCGGGGGTGAGCTACCGGAATCTCATGGTTGTCCCGGAATTGCTCCTCGCGGAGGGGGATGGAGCGCTCCATTGTGTGCCGCCCCATGATATTGCCGGCCAACCGCTGCGCCCTCACCTGCCGGCAGGCAGGGGAAGCAGGCTGCTCAAGGAAATCATGCAGGCCTCATACTTGATTCTCTCCGGGCATCCGGTCAACAAGGTAAAGATCGACCTCGGGGAGAACCCGGCCAATATGATCTGGCTTTGGGGTGGCGGGAAAAGGCCCGTGATCGAATCGTTCAGGAGCATCTACGGCATACTCGAGGTGATAGACGTCCCCGGCGCGACGGGCTATTACGATACCGATTATCACGCGAAGGCACGCGCCGCGATCGAGGCGCTCCATCGCATGGACTTTGCGCTGGTGCACGTTGAAGCACCTGACGAGGCGAGTCACAACGGCGATCGCTCTGAAAAGGTTCGCGCGATCGAGAATTTCGACGCGAAGATTGTAGGCCCGGTCACCGAGGGGTTGCGGAAACTCGGGGGGTTCAGGGTGATGGTGCTCCCCGACCACGCGACGCCGCTCGCGAAGAGAACGCATACGGCCGATCCGGTCCCCTTTTGCATCTACGGGACGGGTATCGCCGCCGACGCCATGCCCGCTTTCAGCGAGAAGGCCGCGAAAAAAGGTTCGCTGAACATTGAACAGGGCTGGCGGTTGCTGGAGCATCTTTTTAAGGTATAATAAAAAACCATCTGGAAGGTCCGCAGTCAATGGCGATCATTGTTCAAAAATACGGCGGGACGTCGGTGGCCGACCCCGACCGGATCAAGGATATCGCCCGGCGCATCGCGAAGGCGAAGGCGGCGGGTGACGATCTGGTGGTCGTGGTCTCCGCCATGGGGAACACGACCGACAACCTGATCGCCCTCGCCGGAAGGGTGTCGGGAAACCCCTCAGACCGCGATCTCGACATGCTCATGTCCACGGGAGAGCAGGTCACCGCGGCGCTGCTTACCATGGCCCTGCACGACCTCGGCGTCGAGGCGGTCTCCCTCACCGGGACGCAGGTGGGGATTATCACCGACAGCGCCCACCGGGAGGCGAAGATCCTTGAGATCAGCACGGAGAAGATCACGGATTATTTAAAGCGCGGACATGTGATCGTCGTCGCTGGTTTTCAGGGAATGGACAACAGCCATAACATCACGACACTGGGGCGGGGCGGTTCCGACACCACGGCCGTCGCCCTCGCCGCGGTGCTCAAGGCCGACGTGTGCAAGATATACAAGGACGTCGAGGGGATCTATACCGCTGATCCGCGCATCGTGTCCGGCGCGCGGAAGATAGACCGTGTCAACTACGACGAGATGCTCGAGATGGCCAGCCTGGGCGCACAGGTGCTTCAATCGCGGGCGGTCGAGTTCGCGAAGAAATACGGGATCACGCTGGAGGTTCTCTCAAGCTTTACCGATGCGCCAGGCACACTGGTGTGCGAGGAGGTGGACGAGATGGAGGATATGGTTATACGAGGCGTGACCGTGGATTGCGGCGAGGCCAAGCTCACCATCCAGCGAGTCCCCGACCGACCGGGGATCGCGGCTACGATCTTCGGGGCAATGGCGGACGGCAATATCAATGTGGATATGATTATCCAGAATGTGAGCGAGGACGGCTTCACGGATGTCTCCTTCACCGTGTCGCGCGATGATTTCAAAAAGGCGGTGCGCGTGCTCGAGAAGGTCTCCTCCATGATGGGCGCGAAGGGTGTTAGTTCGGACGAGAAGATAGCGAAGGTCTCCGTGGTCGGGGTGGGGATGAGAAGCCATAAGGGCGTGGCTTCCAAGATGTTCAATGCGCTGGCGCATGAGAAAATCAATATTGAAATGATCTCAACCAGCGAGATAAAAATATCCTGTGTGGTTGACGCGTCCGACGCCGACCGCGCCGCACGCGCCCTGCACAAGGCGTTCGAATTGGATCGGTAGCCTCTTATGGTAGCGCATAGCACATTGAAGTGTACTCTACAGTGTGCTCTACAGTCTACGGCGTGCCCTGTAAGTCTGTACCCAGTAAGTCTGCCCTACAGATGTGAACGGCTTTATAATATACTGTAGTGCGAATAGCTCTGATAGAGGGGATATGAAAGCAGTAACGCTCTACGATACGACGCTTCGCGACGGCACGCAGGCGGAGGGAATCAACTTTTCGAGCGCGGACAAGCTCCTGATCGCCCGGAAACTCGACGAGTTCGGCATCCATTACATCGAGGGCGGGTGGCCAGGCTCCAATCCGAAGGACATCGAGTTCTTCTCCCGTGTCCGGTCGCTCAGGCTCAGGCATGCGCGCATCGCCGCCTTCGGAAGCACGCGCCGCGCCGGTACGCCGGTCGCCCATGACGCC
>JAPLCY010000011.1 GCA_026391995.1 Candidatus Auribacterota bacterium | reverse complement strand
GGGCGGCGTGATGACGACGGTTGCCGTGGGACAGCGCCCGAGACAGGTGGGGATCGTCCCGGGAGGGTTCACGGCGTACGTCACCAACTACGCGGACAACACGGTGTCGGTGATCAACATAATGACGGAGTCGGTGACCGCGGTCATTCCGGTGGGGCTCAATCCCGTGGGTGTGTGTGTCGCGAGTGACGGGCGCTACTGCTATGTGACGAACTCGAGCGCGGATTCCGTGAGTGTCATCGAGTGCGCGGGCAACACGGTGGTCAAGGAGATCGCGCTGAGCGGACACGAGCCCATGGATATCAAATTGAGCTCGGACGGGAGGAAGGGCTTCGTGGTCGAAAGCTCCAGCAACACCGTGTCGGTCATCGACCTGCACACACACGAGGAGGACCGGCAGATCACCGTGGGCAACTACCCCCTGCACATCGTCCTCTCGCCGTTCAGCTCGACGGTGGAGAGCGTGGTCAAAGGTTCCAGCAGAACCGTGGAGGTGGTCAACGACTCCAAGGGGTACGTGACGAACAGCTACTCCGGAACCGTATCGGTCCTCAATCTCCGGACCAATGCCGTGGAGAAGGAAATCATCGTCGGCGGCGCGCCCACGGGCATCGCGCTCTCAAGCAACGGGGCGATGGCGTACGTGGTGAACAACGGGACCGATTCCATCTCGGTGATCGATACGACGATCTCGCGCACCTCCGCGGAGATTGCCACCGGCCGCGACCCGTGGGGTATCGCCCTGACCATGGACGATGCCTATGGGATGGTGACCAACACCTCCGACAACAACGTCTCCGTGATCAGTCTCAGGTCGCTCCAGACCACCTCGAAGATCAGCGTGGGCAACCAGCCGCGCGGAATTGTCGCGCAGCTCTTCGCTTTGAAGATCACCCCGCTCCTCGATGTCAGGGTGACCAGTCACGGGCCGCAGCCGGGCGATCGGTTCAGAATAGAGGTCTCCTCGCTGCAGATCGACCAGCGTTTCGACGCCTACGCGGTAGTGCGCGGGATCGGGCCGTATGAGGGATTGTGGTACTCTTTCGTGGCGCCGAAGAAGAAGAAGAGGAGGAAGACCCCGGCGGGGTACCAGCTGGTCAAGAACGTGTACCCCATTGTCACCGGCGCGACGCTTCCCGAGGCGGTGACGGTAACGCTCCTCGACATTCCTCAAATGCCGGCGAGCCTGGTTGGCGTGGAGTTAGAGGTGATCGTCGCCCTTGTTCCCGCGGGGAGCAAGCCAAAGGGCGTGGAGGACGCCATCAGGGGGTATTCGGATCAGGAGACGGTGATTGTCCTGCCGCGCGAGTAGTCGAGGAAATTTCAGGGTCAAACCTCGTGAGGCTGTTGTCCAAATCCCGATCAGCTTGTCATTGCGATCCCTCCCGGAGGGTGGGAAACATCAGGGAACATCAGGGTCAGGCCTTCACTATACACTAACAAGTTTGTTGTGAATCTGTTTCACTCGTTACGCCAATTCCCGATCTTTCACCATCTGCTTCTGAAGACATATATGATCATTTGTCACCGCAGCGCCGCTTTCTGTCCTTGTCGTCCCGGAATATCGCACCCCGCTCGTTCCCGCGGCTTGTGACGTGGTACCATACCCCAGATATTCAATCCTCAATGGCCTTGCCATGCGCGCACTATATCAATGTATAATAAGGACCTGACCCTGATGTTTCAGAGTTTCTCACTTGCCAGCGTCGCGAATCCCTTGTAGCTTTCCTCTGCCGACTAGATGGCCGCCCTCGTGATCGATGAACCAACCCTCCATCCCCTTCCTCCCGATATCGCCTGTAGAACCTCTTGCACTGCCGATAGCTCACCCCAATCAGCTTTGCGGCCTTCCTCAGTATGATCTTGCACCCTTTTACCATCCCCATCACCCGCAACCTGTCCCGCTCCTTACGGCTCATCTCCAGTATCCCCTCTCTCATTTTCACCCCCTTGTCGGGGGCTATTATAGGGGACATTTATATTTTGGCAGATAGGGGACATAATCATTTTGGTATGACACAAGAAATTTGGACCCTTTTTATATTGAATGAAATATGTTATTCTTGTAGAGTGTTGTACTTGCTTTAACAACCTCAAGAGGAGGTGCGAGATGAAGAGAATTGCTACTCTGCTGGCACTGCTGTCTGTCGCATGCAGCATCCCGGCATGGAGCGACGACATCGGCACGTGGACGGCGATCGCGCCGTTGAACAAGGCCCGCGGGGGCAACTCCGTTGTCTATTCCGCCACCACAGGAAAATTCTATGCGGTGGGTGGCCGGGACAAGTACAATCCCCCCGGGACAACAAATATCCCGATTGAGGAGTACGATGTCGCCAGCAATACATGGACAAACAAAGCCAATCTGTCTGTCGGCGTTTCCAGCGCCGGTGCTGTTGCGGTAAGTTCTTATATTTATATCGCTGGCGGCCTCGATGATGCCAACGCGCCTACTGCCGTGCTCCAAACGTTTGACCCCACCGCAAATGCCGTCTCCACCCTGGCGCCCATGCCGGCAGCCAACGCTTCTCATGCGGTAGCGGCGATTGGGAATAAAATCTATGTTCTCGGCGGCTCAGCTGTAGGTGCTGCCGGCACGACGAATTATTGCTATGACATCGCCGCCAATACCTGGACAAGCGGGGCGGCTGTCCCGACGGCAGTACGCAGGGTAGGCGGCGCTACCGACGGCACGTACATATACCTTATCGGCGGCACAGATGTAGCCGATGCGAAACTGCGCATTGTCCAGCGCTACAACCCGGCGACCAATACCTGGAATGCCATTGCCCCCCTGACGACTGTCCGCGGCGGCCCTGCGGCCTTTTTTGACGGCACGCGGATTTGGGCGGTGAACGGCGAGGCGGCTGACTTCCTGATCAGCACGGAGTACTATCTCGACGGCATCTGGACTGCCGGGCCCGCTACAATAACTGGCGCGCGAAGCGAGGGTGCCGCGTACAGCGTCGAGAAACAGCTCGCCATCAAGGCGGGCGGATTAACGGGAGCGCCCCCTGAAGTCATAAATAAGGCGGAGAAACTCTCCATCGCCCAGCCCGCACCCACGCCGACACCCGGTGTCACCCTGACGCTCAACAGCACATCGCTCAACCCCAATGATACCTTCACCGTGGACCTGACGGTGCAGCCCCTCACCGAAAAATTTGACGCATGGGGAGTGATCGCGGGTTCCGGCGGGATCATGTACTCGTTCGTGCTCGGCAAGCCTGCCGATCTCTATACTGGCGGCAAGGCGATGGCGACCAGGGTCCCCGGCCTCCCCACGGCGTTCGTCGGCCAGATTTTCACCATCAAAATCCCCACGGGCGTGGCGGGAGACTACACGGTTATATTCGAGCTCGTGCACGAGGGAACGCCGCCAATCGCGCCGATCGCCAATTACGAAAGCCGGAAGGCATTTACGGTGCATTGATACTATAGTCAGTTCGCATCCGGGGTCGCCTATTTCGATAAATAGGCGACCCTGATGTTTCTTGACTCTGATTTTTCAGGCAGTTGCCCCCCTCTACGAATAATGCCATGCTCTCCATGGAATTCTGTATAATACCTACCGCTTTTTGAGGCGACATTATGGAGGTGTCTATGCAAATCAGAAGTTACATCAATGGAAAGTGGGTTACTCCTGATTCCGGAAGGACCGTACGTAATATGAACCCGGCGAACATTAGTGAGTGTGTAGCGGAGTTCGCGTCCGCCGGTGAAAGAGAGGCGCTGGACGCCATCGAGGCCGCGAGCAAGGCGTTCGCTCAATGGAGAGACGTGCCGGCGCCAGAGCGGGGTCGCTACGTCGCGCGATGCGCGGAGAAAGCGCGCGGGCGTGCAGAAGAGATTGCCAGAGTAATGACGCGCGAAGAGGGAAAGCTGATCAAAGAGGCATTGGGCGAAGTCAAGAAGGGCATCAGCCTTCTCGAGTATTACGGGGGCGCGGGATTCAGGCTCAACGGTCAGACTATCCCCTCGGAGCTTGCCAATTGTTTTGCGTATACCATACGCAGGCCAATAGGTGTCGTGGGGATTATCGGCCCGTGGAACTTCCCCTGGGCAATCCCGTGTTGGAAAGTCGCCCCCGCGCTTGTTGCCGGGAACACGGTTGTGTTCAAGCCAGCCGAACTCACGCCGGGGACCGCCACACTGCTGGTGGAATTATTCCAGGAGGCAGGGCTTCCACCCGGGGTGCTCAATATGGTAATTGGCCCGGGCTCTGCAGTAGGGGAGGCGATCATTCATCATCCGCATATCAGGGCGGTCTCCTTCACGGGTTCAAACGAGGTGGGGAAGAGAGTAATAGAGGAAGCGGCGAAGACAAATAAGAAAGTACAGTGCGAGATGGGCGGGAAGAATGCCCTCATCCTCATGGAGGACGGGGATGTTGACGCAGCGGTCGCAGCGACGGCGGATGGGGCATTCGGGTCCACGGGCCAGAGGTGTACGGCGACAAGCCGCGTTCTCGTGCACGAAAAAGTAAAAGATGAGTTCATGACGAAACTCCTTGCAAAGGCGCGCGAGTATGTCCCGGGCAACGGTATGGACGCCGCAGCGACGATGGGGCCAGTGGTTGACAAGAAGCAGTTTGAAAGTGTTCTATCCTATATTGAGAGCGGGAAACGCGAAGGGGCACGGCTTGTGCTGGGCGGGAAGAAGGCCGCAGGAAACGGCTATTTCATCGAGCCGACCATCTTCAATAATGTTACGCCTGAGATGAAAATCTTCCAGGAGGAGATATTCGGCCCTGTCCTTGCAATTACGCCCTTCGGCGACTTCTCCAAGGCCATCTCTTTTTCAAACTGCGTGAAGTATGGATTCACGGGCGCAATTTTTACACGCGACATAAAAAATATCATGCATTTCATAGAGCATGCAGAGATACGGATGGTGCACATCAACGAGCCCACCATCGGCGGAGAAGCCCAGCTCCCATTCGGAGGTTGCAAGGCTACGGGATACGGCGACAGGGAGATGGCCGACGACGGCCTCAATTTCTTCACTCAAACCAAAACGGTATTCATCAATTACAGTGGGCGTGGCGAGAGGGCGATGATTAGATAGGAATATGGTGGTTCCAAACTCAAGGATGTACTGAGTAGGTGAGAAAGCAGGGATGACGAGGCTCTCTGCACAAGCTTCCTGTATACCTTTCTCGGGCCTCGCGCCAGGGCGCTACTGGGTGTACGGGGCGCTGCTGAACAAGGAAGGTGCGCCGCTCGGGCCGATCGCCGGAAGGGTCCTCAACTACTACGCAGGCGTACTAGGTAGTACGTTGCGGCACAAACAGGTGTGTAACAAACAGTTCGTCAATTGATATGCGTTCGATATATTGACAACATATTCTGGATGTATCATTCTTCTAAGGAATGAGTTAGGTAAGATGTCACCGGCTCAGTGGCGAATAATAGCGGAATATATATAGCGAAATATATATTGCCTCCCCCCCCGCGTATGGTATATTAACACAGATAATCAAGGCCC
>JAPLCY010000342.1 GCA_026391995.1 Candidatus Auribacterota bacterium | reverse complement strand
AGCGGACGAGGGAGATCGGCCTCCGCAAGGCGATCGGGGCCCGTGGGACGGATATCATGGTCCAGTTTTTAATCGAGTCGGCGGTGATGACGTTCAGCGGGGGACTCGCGGGTATCGCGCTGGGGATCGGCATATCATCGCTCATGGCGAACCTGGCGGGCTGGGCGGTCCGCGTCTCTCTCTCCTCGGTGCTGCTCGCGGCGTCGTTCTCCATCGCCGTGGGGGTAATCTTCGGCCTCTGGCCGGCCCGGAGCGCTGCGGCCCTGAATCCGATCGAGGCGCTGAGGTATGAGTGATATAAGCTATAAGCTGTAAGCGGTAAGATAAGCTAGAAAACGATGATGCTCGGCATCCAGGCGGCGACGCGCACCCGTTTTCCCACGGCAAGGTTGTGGCGCTCCCGGATGTGCGCGGGGAACTTCAGTTCAAGATCATGGCGGCGGGGGCTCCCCTCCATCCGGAAGTGCATCACGCACGATTCCGGGAGCGAGAGCAGTGAGACGATCTCCCCCGCGTAGACATTCTGTGAGAGAGAGTGCCTGAGGGGGAATCCCTCCCTGACAATTTTCAGATCCTGCTGCCGGATGCACAGCGTCACCCGTGAGCCCTGGGGAATGGGTTTCCCAACGGTTATGGAAAAATGCCCGCAATCCACCCGCGCCCCCTCCGGTACGGGAGAGGCGACGCCGGTAAATATGTTCCGATAGTTAAGATATCTCGCCACGCGCTCGGTCGCGGGGCGCTCGAAGATTTCCTGGCGGCTGCCCTGCTGCGCGAGCGAGCCGTCGATCATGACGGCGATCCGCTCGCCGAGGGTGTACGCCTCGTCCAGATTGTGCGTGATATGGACAGCCGTGATGCCGAGGGCGCGTATCGTCTCCTGGAGATCGGACCAGAGACCGCGCCTAGCCCCCTCGTCTATCGCCGAAAACGGTTCGTCCAGCAGGATGAGCTCCGGTTTTGCCGCCAGCGCCCGTGCAAGCGCGACCCGCTGTTGCTCCCCTCCCGATAGATTCACGACGCCCCTCTCCCTGATATCTTCGATTGCCAGCGTCCGGCAAAGCTCCGCAACGGCGATATCCGATTGGCGGCGCGCTGCCCCGCGCATATCCAGACCGAACCTGATGTTGCCCTCCACCGTCAGATGGGGAAAGAGGGCGTAGTGCTGGGGGAGATAGCCGATCCGCCGCAGCTCGGGAGGGGTACGGGTGATGTCCCGCCCGTTCAATGAAACCCTTCCCCCCTGGAGGGGATGGAGGCCGAGTATGGATTTGATAAGGGTCGATTTGCCGCTGCCGGTGGGGCCGAGGAGGACGGTGTAGGATCCGACCCCGACGGTCAGGGAGATCCCCCGCAGGGAGAAATCGCCGATTTTACAGCGGAGCTGTTCGATGATAAGCATAACACTTCCTCATGAGCAGGAGGATGCCCAGTGACAGGGCGAGGGAGATCAGGATGCAGACGCATGCGCCCCTGACGTTGGCGCTCGCGAAGTTCAGGAATATGGCGACCGGGAGCGTCTCAGTTTTCATGGGGGTGGCGCCCGCGAGGGTGACGGTCGCGCCGAATTCGCCGACCGCCCGTGCCCACGTGAGCAGGAACGCCGCGAAGATGCCGCGTGCGGAGAGGGGGAGGAGGACGCGCGTGAGCGTCTGAAGGCGGCTCGCGCCGAGGGTGGTGGCGATATGCTCGTACTCGGGGTTTACCTGTTCGAAAGTGGATTTTATGAGGCTCACCGCAAGCCCGATGATGACGATGAACTGAGCCGCGATTATCGCCGGGACCTCGAAGACGACCCTGAAAAAGTGTTGTTCGAAGAACCGCCCCGGCGCGGTGTTGAAAAACACGAGGAGCATCGCCCCCAGCGCGATCGGAGAGAGCACGATCGGCAGGTAGAGGAGCGCATCCACGAAATCCTTGAGGGGAAAGTTGAACCGCGCCAGAATGTAGGAGACGGGAACGGCTACGAGCAGCGCCAGCACCGAGGCCATCGTCGCGGTGACGAGGGTAAGCCTGACGGCGAACAGCACCTCTGTACCCCCGACGCCCTGTACGGGTGCCGCGCCGTGCAACTGCGTGATGAGTGAGAATATGAGCGTGAGGAAGAACAGGACGAGGAGGAGCAGCACCGTGGCGCAGAGCGCGATGACGAGCCTATTGTTCATGCCTCAGTATACTATAGTAGCGAGCCGGCAGGGTATAGTCGCCGCCAATAGCGGCGCGCGGTGCGTGAGACCTCGCCACAGCCTCGTCGGCGATATATCCCCATCGCGCGAACACTGCCCGGCCCTTTTCGCCGAGGATATACTTAATAAATCGTCCGGCGCGCGCCCTGTCGCTGCAGGATGAAGGAATGGCGACGGCCACATAGGAGAGCCGGGGGATCGCATCGGCGCGTATGTGGATCCACTCCACCGCATCGGGGTTCCATGAGGCGAAGACGTCCCAGCCGAGGATGGCGTCCACCTTTTTAAGCACGACGAGCATGGCAGTATCCTCGCAGCTCTTTGCAAAAACGGTCACGTTGTTCTTGAGCACCTTATCGAGGAGACGATTGTAGTCCAGCAGCTCGATCCCGTAGAGGCCAAGGCAGACCGTTTCGGGGTTGCCGATCCCGACGCGCACGCCGGGCCGCGCAAGGTCCACGAGGTCATGCACGCTCCCAGGATTGCCCTTCGGCACGATGATTGCCGGGACGAGATACGTCACGCGCTTCGCGGTGCCGGGGACGAGCAGCTTTTTCTTTTCGCCGATGGTAATGTAGTCCGGGGAGCCGGCGAGATACAGGTCTCCCCGCCGCGCCAGCTCCATCTGCGAGAGGAGGCTCCCCGAGCCGCCGTAGGTGACCGATATCCGCTGTCCGGTCTCCTTTTCGTAATTCCTGATGATTTCATCCATCGGGACACGCACCGCCGACCCGCAGAAGAAGAGGAGTCCGCGGTCACGCGTCCCGCAGGCGGGGAGCGTCATGAGGATAAGCGCGAGTGCGATACCCCGTCGCGATGCGCGCCGCACGATAAATGCTTGGCCGTTGTGTGGATTTTGAATTAGGGGATTTGAACTTATTTTGACGTGTGCCGTGTGAGGTTTGGAGGTGTCTTTAGAATTCATACGCCAATCCCGTCCCCAGGACGTTGCTGCCATTCCACGGGCCGCCGCGCCCCGATCGTTCGGCGAGGCGCATGTAGTAGAAGTCGATCCCGATCTGGCCGAAGACCTTGAAATTCAGCCCGCTGTAGAGCCTGTTCATGCTGAACGCGATATTGTCGGTGAAGTCGAAATAGAAGGCGTCCGCGACATAGGGCGAAACCGTAATGTACTTGCATGTGTACACGGGATAGGAGAGCTTGGGATAGATGCGGTAGCGCCAGGTGTAGGTGTGGTCGGCGTAGTGCCTGATGCGCTGGTCGAGGCGGTTCTGGAAGCTGATATTGAGATCGCCCAGGCCGTACCTCTCGATGCCGAGGTCGGCGAGTTTGAACTTCGGCGTGACGAAATACATGATCCGGTGCTCGGTCTGGAACTCGCCATCCACCGGTTTCTGCTGGATATTTCCGTACTGAATCCCCAGGGTGAGCCACTTCCGCATGTGGTAGTCAGGGCCGATGTAGAAATGATAGCGGAAGAACTCGTCCATGTCGTCCCTGAAGCGTGTATCCATGGAGTAGTTCAGGTCGAGCTTCTTCTTGATCACGGGTAGCTTGAACCCATAGGTGTTCCACATCTGCCAGTCGTCCGCGCCGAGCGCGGGCAGCGCGGCGCACGCGAGCAGGATCGCGGTGCATGCGTACATTGTTCGCATCGGGCACTCCTTAACTTTTTGGTGTGTGGCAGAAACCGATATATACTCGCATATATATCGGTAGTGTCAACCAAAATTATCGGGGGGCGTATCGCACGTTCCGGACGAGGCCTGCCTGCTCAGAGCCCGCGATAGATCTCCGGGAACAACGCGTAGAACGTCGCCGCCTTGAGCATATCCTCGACGGCGATCCGGTCGTCGTAGTTGTGGATGTAGCGCTTCTCGCCGGGACCGAAGCCGACCGTGGGGATCCCGAGCAGGCCGCACGAAGAGACGCCGTTCGAGCTCACCGTCCACTTGTCGATGACCGGATCGCCGCCGATCGCCGCCTTGTACGTTTGGACGGCTGCCTTCACGACGGCGGAATCCTCCGGCATCGACCAGCCGGGGAAGTACTTGTCAACTTTTTGCGCGAGGCCGGTGTAGGCGGGCTTTTCATAGGTGAGGAGTTCGACGACCGCCCCCTTCGCGCCGGGGAGGGATCGCAGCTGCTTCAACGCCAGCTCCTTCGTTTCCCCCACGGTCAGGCGCCGGTCAATGGAGAGATGTGCCTCGTGGGCCAGGCGGTTGAAGCCTGGGCTCTTGACGCTGATCTGCGTGACGGTGACCGTGCCCTTGCCGAGGAACTTGTCCTTCTTCAGTTTTTTGTTCAACTTCTCGATCCCGGCAATGAGCGGCAGCGCCCGGTAGATGGGATTGGTCCCCTCCTCGGGCGTGGAGGCGTGGCAGGATTTTCCCGGGACGGTGATCCGGATCTCCATCCGGCCGCGCTGGCCGCGCATGATCTTAAGCTCGGTGAATTTTCCGACGACCACACAGTCGGGCTTCAGTCCCGTTTTCGCGAGGGCGTACCAGAGGCCAAGTCCATCACAATCCTCCTCGAAGACGCTCCCCGTGACATACACCGTACCGGTGAGAAGGCCGGCCTCTTTCACCGCCCTGACACCATAGATGATGGATGCGAGCGCGCCCTTGTTCTCGGCGGCGCCGCGGCCGAAGACGGTGCCGTTCTCGTACTTGCCGGTGTAGGCGGGCTTTTCA
>JAPLCY010000041.1 GCA_026391995.1 Candidatus Auribacterota bacterium | reverse complement strand
GTCTCGAGGGGTTTTGCGAGGGGGGCGTAGGGGGTATCCCTGAGCATGGCGGCGATATCGGCGAGATCGACGGCGCCGGCGAGGGCGGCGAACACGGGATCCGGGAGGAGTTCTCCCTTCTTGGCCCTGACGAGCGCATTGAGATAGGCGTACGTGGCGAGGGATTTCATGGGAGGAGCATTTCGAACGCTTTTTGGACCGCCTCAGCGATCTTCCCCCCCCTCCGGCGCGCCTCTTCCTTCAGCCGCTGCTCGACGTCGGCGACCGCCTTCAGGCGCTGCGCTTCGCTCTGTTGCCGGGCCTCCTCGCGCACGCGCCTGGCTTGTTCGGTCGCATCCCGCACGGCCCGCGCAACGGTTTCACGGGCCTGGGCCTCTGTGTCGTTGAGGAGGGCGTCGGTCTTGAGTCTCGCCTGTGCGAGCAGCTTCTTGCCATCGGCCTCGGCATGGAGCACCTGTTCGATCGCGTCCTTCATGGGCATGGGGTGAGCCTCCCTTACCTGCGGCGCCTGCGCCCGCGGCCTCTGCGTGTGGCCTGGGGTTTCCGTGGTTGCCGCTCTGGCCGCCGTGCGGGCGCCTCCGTGCGCGGTTCGCTCCCCGCGATCACAAACTCCACGTCCCGCTTCTGGAGGTTCACGCGCGCGACCTGTACGGTGACCATGTCGCCGACGCGGAACCGGCGGTGCGTCCGAACGCCTGTCATCTGTGACCTATTCTTCGCGACCTTATAGAAATCGTCAGTGAGGGTGGAGATGTGCACGAAGCCGTGGAGCAGGTAGTCGTTGATGTAGACGCTGATGCCCATGTCGCGGATGGCGGTGATGACCCCCTCGAGCGTGTCGACGCTCCCCTCGTCCATGTGGCGTTTCAGGTACTGGAGCTTGCGCAAACCGATGCACTCGCGCTCCGCCTCCTCGGCCTTCTGCTCGGTCTCGGAGCAATGGAAGGCGAGATTCTCCAGGTCGTCCATCACCGGCAACGGCTTTTTCTCGCGCAACGCCCGCACAAGGCGATGCGTGATAAGGTCCGGGTAGCGGCGGATCGGCGAGGTGAAGTAGAGGTAGGTGCTGCTGCCCAGGCCGTAGTGGCCGGTGTTTTTGGTGGAGTAGACCGCGAGCTTCATCGAGCGCAGGAACGCGAGCTGGAGGGCGTAGGACTCGGGCCTGCACTTGACCCGCGAGAGGAACGACTGGATCGCCCGCTTGTCGTGGATGCTCTGGATCGAGTGGCCGAACGGCTTGATTAGCTCGAGGTAGTCGTAAAGCTTTTCATCGTCGGGCACGTCGTGCACACGCCAGATTGCCGGCGCCCGCCGCGCGGTGATGTGGGCGCCGACCGTCTCGTTGGCGGCGATCATGAACTCCTCGATGAGGATATGGGCGTTGTCGAACTCCTCCCTGCGCACGGCGCTTACCCGCCCCCGCGCGTCGAACTCGATCACCGTCTCCGGCATGTCGAGGTTGAGCGCGCCGCGCTTGAAGCGGTTCGCGCGCAGGATTAGGGCCAGCCGCTCCATCTCCTTCAGGACGGGGAGGATCTCCCGCTCGGCGTCCCCCTCGGGGAACGCCTCTCCGCGGAGCAACGCCCCCACCCGCTCGTAGATGAACCGTTTCCGGGAGCGGATGACCGTCTCCGGGAACCGGGAGCCGATTACGCGGCCGTCGGGGGCGATTGTGAGGAAGGCGCTCTGGGTGAGGCGGTCCTCGTTTTCCCTGAGGCTGCAGACGCCGTTGGAGAGCGCCTCGGGGAGCATCGGCAGCACCCGCGTGGGGAAATAGACGCTCGTGGCGCGGGCGCGGGCCTCGTCGTCAAGGGCGGTGTGGGGACGGACGAAGTGGGAGACATCGGCGATGTGCACGCCGAGCACCCAGTTCGGCCCCTCGCGCGTGAGGGAGACCGCGTCGTCGAAATCCCTGGCGTCGACGGGGTCGATGGTGAAGGTCAGGGCCCGGCGCAGATCCTCGCGTCCGCGCAGCGCGTCTTCGCCCATCCGCCGTTCGCCCGCTTCGGCTTCTTTAAGCACGGCGGGGGGGAATGCGCTGTGAAGGCTGTATTCGTGGATGATGGATATGAGGTCGGTTTCGGGCTCGCCCGCGTCGCCAAGGATGGAGATCACTTCCCCCTCGGGGTTGGCGTTCGGCCGCGCCCATTCGGTGAGCCGCACGATCACCTTCTGACCCGCCCGTGCGCCCTTCATCGCGGAGGGGGCGACGTATATTTCATGGAGGAGTCTCGGGTTGTCGGGTTGGACGCAGAGGAATTTGCCGACTTTCTGCAGCGTCCCCACGACGGTGGCGTTGGCGCGCTCGATGATCTGCGCGATCTCTCCCTCGCGGCGCTCGTCGCCCCCCCTGCGCCCGCGGGGGCGTTGTGGCGGGAGCATCCGGACGGCGACCGTGTCGCCGTGCATCGCGCATCCCATCGACTCGCGATGGATATAAATGTCTTCCTCCCCCTTCGCGGTGATGACGAAGCCGAATCCCCGCTCGTGGACCTGGAGCTTGCCGGTGACAAGGTCGAGTGTGCGCGGAACGCCGTAGCGGCCATCCTTGACGCGAACGAGCTCGCCGCCGCGCTCCATGTCATTCAGGAGCTGCTTGAAGGCGTGCGTGGCGTCGCCGCGCACGCCGAACTCGCGGTAAAGCTCCTCGTGGCGCATCGGCCGGTAGGAGGGGGAGGATATGACTTTAAGTATTGCTTCTCGGGAGGGGACCCCGCTCGATTTCATGCATCTATACTACATCAACCGGCCGTCCCGCACAAAGGAAAAGCCCTGGAGGAAATAACCCCTTCAGTTACGGGGTGCAGTTAAACCTTATTTCCCTCCCCCTCGCCATAGGCGAGTGAGCTTGAGGCTTGTCCCTGCCTGCCGGCAGGCTGGCGCCTTTGACGGAGGGAGGGGCAGGGTGGGGGGTGTGCGTTCTGAGGTGCGTTCTGGAGCCTGTGCCGTTACACAAAAAGCCCGGAAGAGATTGTCTCTCTCCCGGGCTTTTAAAATCGAACTGCCGCCGGATTACTTTGCCTCGTACTCCCTGAGTATTCTCACGCTCCCTGCGCCGTCCCTGATTTCGAACACCGGATTGTACTGGTCGCCGTCCGGGTACCCTTTGAAGCACGCCTCGAAGCGCTGACCCTTGATGGCGACGATGTAGTTCTTCCCCTGCACGCAATTCTCATGCAGGATACCGTATTCGCGCATAGACCACCTCCCCATCCCAACACGTTGCGGGTTAATGGAAAAATCCTAAGACACCGCGGCGAGATATACAACGGCAGAATTGCATAACGATGCTGTTATGTCAATATAATAATAGAATAATATTTTTGGCTTTGATTTGCTCTGACGCGAATGTTACAATACGGTGCATATAGGGCACTGTAGGGCACACTTTAGTGCCTGTTGCCCTGTGCCTGTGCCCGCCAGTAGGCGCGGTTAAAAACATATGTTGTTCACGATAAAGGAGGTTCCCATGGCCCTGGTCATCGGCATTGCGGTCGTCATCTTTTTTCTCGGCATCAGGATCGTGCGTCCCACGCACCGCGGACTCATCGAGCGCCTCGGGAAGTATTCCCGATTTGCCACGCCCGGCTTTAACTGGATATTCCCGGTCATCTATCGTATGTACCAGGTGAACGTCACCGAGCAGATGGTGGACGCGCAGCCGCAGGAGATCATCACCAACGACAACCTGAACGCCCGCGTGGACGCGCAGGTCTATTTCAAGGTAAAGGCCGACGAGGAGAGCGTCAAGAGCTCTATTTATAACGTCAATAGTTACCAGTGGCAGATCGTGAACCTTGCGCGGACGACCCTCCGCAATATCATCGGCACCCTCACCCTGAAATCCGCCAACAGCGAGCGCGGCAAGATCAACGAGGAACTCCATAAGACTCTCTGTGAGGAGACAAAACACTGGGGTCTCGATATCGTGCGCACCGAGCTCAAGGAGATCGATCCGCCCAAGGACGTGCAGGAGACGATGAACAAGGTGGTCAAGGCCGAGAACGAGAAGATCGCCGCAGTGGATTTTGCAACGGCCACAGAGACCGTAGCCGACGGCCAGCGGCGGGCGCAGATCAAGCAGGCAAGGATTTTAGCCGCGGAAGGCGAGGCAGAGGCAATCAAATTAGTCAACGAAGCCGCGGAAAAGTTCTTTGTGGGTAACGCGCAGGTCTTAAGAAAATTAGAGGCAGTGGAGCACGCGCTGGTCAAT
>JAPLCY010000267.1 GCA_026391995.1 Candidatus Auribacterota bacterium | reverse complement strand
CCCCGCGGCAAGCCGCAACTTTTTCGCTCTCGGCAACGCCTTGATTCGCGCCTCCCGCTTCATCGCGCCTGATCTGCCTGCGCACGATTCGGCATACAGCAATCTCACAGGCCCGCGAAACCTTGTATAGCGGCAACCCTTCCCCCTGTTGTGCTCCCCGATACGCCTGGCCAGGTCGTTGGTAATACCGGTGTACAGCGTCCCGTCACGGCACTCGATTATGTAAAGGTGCCAGCGTTTTTTCATTCCTGTGTCCCCTTCCAGACAGTTCAATTGTACCGCCGGAGATCCAAAATCCAAAGCCCAATGATGGCATACACAGTGCCTGCGATATTTATGATGTGGGATTGACCGGGGGTCGGAATTTCACCCATTCCCGGCCGACGCCCCTCATCGGCACCGTTCCGGCAGAGCGCACTGATCCCTGCGATCCCCTATATATCCCCAGCGATATTTTTGATATACTATTTTCCCAATTAGAAGGGAGGATTCATATGAGGATCCCGCTGTGTATCGCGCTCTGTCTTTTCGGATCGCCGGTTCTTCTCAACCTCGGCCATGCCCAGCCGCCCCACCCGCCTGACAGGCCCTGGAAAAAGGAGATAGCGTCGGACAGGAAGGAAATCGCCGAGCAGAAGAGCGAGATAAAGGATAATGCCGGTGATGCACGAGAGAAAGAGCAGGAGTTGAGACAGCAGATCCAGGACGCCGTCGATCAGGGGGACCACGAGAGGGCGAGGGAACTAAGAGAACAGCTAAAAGAGCTTCACCAGCAGAATGTCCAGGAGAAGCTACAGGATAAGAAAGAGCTCGGCGAGGCCAGGGGAAAACTGAAACAGGACCGGCACCGCGCACCCGGCAGATAATTCGGCCCTCCCATGGGAAGGCCGAATCCCCCCGGCTACAATCCGCCCGGAGCGGGCCCCGTGGAAGATTTCCCCCGCGAGAACAGGTGAGCGGCGCGGAGAATCTTTATCAGATTGATGAGCCTGGAAGGGCAGCCCGGGATTGCGCTTGAGCCGGATTATTCAAGACTGTCAAGCCATCGCAGGTGGGCGGATACCTGGGGATTCTTGAACGCCATCCTTGACACCCTCTTCACGTAGAAGTAGATGAGCATCCTCCTCCAGGGATAATTTATCTTCAGGGAAAAGACCGACCGCACGGCTATCTGAAACGCATCCTTGAATGAATAGAATTGTCCGTACATATCAAAGATCATCTCTTGCAGCCGATAGGGCGTGAAGTTTTTCGGCCGCAGCACCACGTGTTGACCGTCGTACAGGTAGTACTTCTCCGTCAGGATGCGGCCCGCCCGCTTCATGGCCTCTCCGAACCTCGTGCCCTTGAGCGGCGTGGGGGTGAAATACTGCACGCTGTCGAGATTATCACGGGCCCAACACGCCGTCTCCCGCAAACTGTTCTCCGTATCGCCGTCTCCCCCGATCATCATCATGCCGTGGACCCAAATTCCGGCCTTCCTGAAGAGCCGCACCGCAGTCTTGTTCCTCTGGGCATCCACCTTCTTGTTCAATGCCTTCAGCGTCTCGTCATTGATCGACTCGATCCCCACGAACGCTATGGTGACCCCCGCCTGCCGCAGCAGTGAGAGCAACTCCTCGTCAAACGCGGCGGACACGCACAACTGGCACATGGATCTGACGCCGGCGAGGCCCCTGTCGATCATCATGCGGAGGAGTTCCTTGGTTTCCGCCGGTTTGCCCGCGAAGTTGTCATCGGTAAAAAACAGGTATTTCGGCGATCGCGTCGCGATGTACTCGACATCCCTGATAATGGATTCGTTTGACCTCCTCCGGTAACGGCTCCCGTACAGCGACGAGACCGAGCAGAAGTCGCAATTCATGGGGCAGCCCCGCGAGGTGCTGACGGGCCACACCCGCATGTGCTTCAGGGTATTTTCGTCATAATGCGGCGCGGGCAGATCCGACAACCCGTCTTCGGTCAACGGCTCCACCGGGGGGGAGTGCACCACGCGCGCGCCATCTCTGTAGCTGATGCCCGCCACGCCGCCCAGCCCCTCCCCGTCTTCCAGCGCCCTCAGCAGCCGCGGGAGTGTTCTGTCACCCTCCTTGCTCACGACAACGTCGGCCCACTCGAGGCACTCGTCGGGATGGTATGTCGCGTGAGCCCCTCCCACGATGACCGTCCCTTTTGGGTTCCGCGCCTTGTAGAGAAGGCCCAGCTCCTGCGACTGCGAGATGGTCCGTGTAATGGCGGAGATAAGGAGGAAATCGGATCGAAAAATCCGCTCCACGTTGTCCGCGCTCAGCTGTCCGGCGGGTTTATTAAATGCGGGGTTGATACTGACGACATCGGAGAACCCCTCGCGCAGCAATATCGCGTGGAGCAAGGGAATGGCCCGTGGGGGAAGCTTGAAGCCACAGTAAACATCCTCTATGGGGTCGCCATTCAGATGCCCGAACGCCGTCGCGGACAGTTCAATAAGAGTGATCGATTTAGTCGCCGGCGCTCTTCTACATTCCGTTCTCATTGACCTTGAGTGTAGAAGATTTTAATCACTGTGTCAACGTTAGCGCGTGGTTGCGGCGCATGGCGCACACTAAAGTGTATGTAGAGCACACCTTAGCGCACGCTCTCTTTTTTCAGTCATAGGGCATAGTGCGCGCTACGGCGTGCGCTACCGTTTTTGCCGCCCTATTGACTTCGCCCGAAAACCGGACGATGTTGGAGGGGAAGGGAGGAGCCGATGGACAGGAATGCCGTGCGGCTGGTCTCTGTGCTCGCGTGCGTCATCGTCATTTTCCTCGCCCCCCCCGCCCCATCGCCTGCCGACCTTGCCCATGGAACAAGGGTGACCCTCGCTTCGGGAGCGGGGCAGGAGCTACGGCCCGTCGAGCAAATCGGCTTCAAGGATTATGTCTACGCGCTCGTCCAGGGCGCGCAGGGACCGGAATGGAAAGCGAAGAAGGTCATCTATAGCTACGGCACCGGCCCGGACACCACCGAACCGACGATGGTCCGGCTAGCGTTCGGCGCCGCTGAATCACAGGCAGAGATCGCCGTGACCGACCGGCATTTGTTCCTGGTGATCGATGGGGCGACCGGAAAAATCATCCTCAAGCGGGCCAACCGCCTGGTCCCCGGCGCCGATATGCTGATGAATCCCGAGGGGAAGCCGGTCCCGCTGCGCAGCATCTCCTTCAGGACATCGCGGGGAGGCACGCACCACGTCGCCACGAGTACGAACCTCGATGACACCTGGGACGGGCACCTGATCATCACCAACGGAATCATCTCGGGTGATTATCTCCTCCAGGTGGCGCCCCCGCAATAAATCCCCGTAAGGGAGGCGCGTCCTCACCTATTCACGCAATACCTCAGTCTCTGCCTGTACTTCGCATCCTGAAGATACTCAGCATCGGATGACCGGCAGGCAGGCGCGGTAAAATGCCTTCCATGTTCTCTACCGGGCTTATCCGCCTCTCGGGGCCCGCCCTCCATTGATTTCTCCCGGGGACTGCGCTACACTAGAAGTACATTAGACGTAAAGGTTCCGGCACCATCCGGGAGGGTTGACAATGAAAAAGGTGAATATCAATCATGCGACGGTACGGCAGCTTGAATCACTCCCCCTCATCGGCCATACACGGGCATCCTGGATTATTGCCTGTCGCAAAGAACGTGGTCCTTTCGGCTCCGTGGAGGAGCTGGACCTCATCCCCGGCATCGGTCCGGGAATCATTGCGCGGATCAAGCCATTCGTTACGGTGTAGGCCCGTCCACGGATCAGCGCCTGGATATAATATATTGATGTGCAGTGTATTATAGTATTTTATTCCCGGGCTCTATTCTCGCCGCAGACCAATCTCCAAGACCCCGCACTGCTTCCCAACCGGCTTTCATTTTTCTATAGACAGGCAGCGTGGGTGTCATGTATACTTTGCCTCGATGGTCAACGTGTCACAGCTTGAACTATCTCATCAAGCAAGAAAGGAGGGTGAGAACGTGAGAAGCTGGATTATCCTAACAGTAGTGGCAGTGGTGTTCTGCTTCTGCGGCATGCTCATTGCTCAGGAGCAACCGTCCGAGAGCCCTGCAACCACATCAGATGTGGTGACCGTGAAGGAAGCGCCTCCGGCGGCCGGTGGAGCAGCTCCTGCAGATACAGCAACCGCCACCACCGTAAAAGAAGAAGAGCCGGCGAAGCCTGTAAAAGAGTCAGCCCCGGCGAAGCCTGTGACTGAATAAGTACTCGCTTCACACAAAGGCAAAAAAGAGCGGTCGTACAGACGGCCGCTTTTTTTTGTCTTAAAACCCTACTTGACGATCCGTCCCGCCGGCACTGCAAAAATGTTGCCGCCGAGATGGTGCAGCGTCCGTGCCCGCGGAAGGCGCACGTTCCAGCGGTCGGTGAAGAGTCCCCGCTCCGCCGACGCCGCGACTACCCTGGCTAGGAACAGGTCGTACTTCCTTGCGAGCCTGCCCTCCCCACTGATCACCCTGCATTCCAGGTGACCAATGCACTCTCCCACGAGCGGGGCCTTGACCCGCCGCGCGGGTTCGGGCGTGAGGCCGAAGGCATTGAATTTATCAACCTTGCTGCCGGACACGCTCCCGCACCGCAACACCGTCTTTGCCAGCATACGATTCGGGATATTCACGACAAACTCTCTCGTGGCCACGATGCACCTGGCGGTATAGTTTTCGCTCGATATCACGATGGCGACCCTGTCCACGTCCAGCGGCATGACCCATGCCGCCGTGCACACGTTCGGCCTCCCGCGGTATCGGGTGGAGACGAGGACCACCGGGCCGTGATTGATGAGCCGGTAGGCACGCTGAAGTGGGATTCGTTTTTTCATGCTACCTCCCCTGTTCATTGTTCAATCATGTACCTTATCACAACCGGCGGGCGATGAGAAGGAGGACGGCCATGCTGGGGCACCCATTACGTCTTAGGCGGGCTGCCTGAAAATATATATTTTCGTGAGGTCCTTGACACGCGTCCATTCATGGGCTACCTTTGTAGTGGTGGATGGGAGGGTCGATCATGAAGATAACCTTGGTGATGGCTTTGGTGATGTTGCTGGCAGTGGTGATGACCGCGAGCGCTGAAACTCCTTTCTCCGTATCCCGCTGCGACATATGCGGCAAAATCCTCGGGAAAGAAGTCCCCGAGTCCAAGCTCTCCGCCGATCCCGATTTCAAAGTC
>JAPLCY010000196.1 GCA_026391995.1 Candidatus Auribacterota bacterium | reverse complement strand
TGAAGCTGGGGCCGAAGGACGAAAGCGGGCGACCGCGGCCGGTCCCGGTCCCCGGCTCTGAATTCATCATCGAGGCCGACACGGTCATCCAGGCGGTCGGACAGGGGCCCGATGCGGAGCTCCTTCGCGAACTTGGCCTGGCCGTCGACAAGCGCGGCTGCATCAAGGCGCACGCGTCCGGCCTCACCTCCCTCCCCGGCGTGTTCGCCGGTGGCGACGCCGTCAACGGAGGGGCGACCGCCGTCGAGGCCATCGCCGCGGGGAAGAAGACGGCCGATGCGATTGATAAATACATAAGGAGAAAGTAACTGCGTATATCGCACATCGTACTCCGAATATCATAATGCGGTTGCAAAGTGCAAAGTACTATGTACGATGTACGAATAAAATGGAGGCAATCATGACCACCGTCACGGCACACAAGCTCCTCAACGTTGATTTCTGCGGGGTGAAGTTCAAGAACCCGTTCATCCTCGCCTCGGCCCCGCCGACCACGACGGGCGAAATGATGATGCGCGCCTTCGACGCGGGATGGGGCGGCGCGATTATCAAGACCCTCGTGCCTGAGGGAGAGGAGGTGCGCAATGTGGCCCCGCGCCTCGCCTCGCTCACCTACGAGGGGAAGCGGATGGCGGTGCTGCAGAATATCGAGCTCACCACCGACCGGGGCGTCAAGGTCTGGCTGAAGGAGATCGGCCAGATGAAGAAGCGCTATCCCGGCCACGTCGTCATCGCCAGCATCATGGCCGCGGGCTCGGTGAAGAAGGACTGGCAGGAGCTCACCAAGCGCGTGCAGGACGCGGGGTCCGACATGATCGAGTGCAACCTCGGCTGCCCGCACGGGATGCCCGAGCGCGGGATGGGGAGCGTGTGCAGCCAGGACCCGGAGATCACCAAGCACATCACCCAGTGGGTGAAGGACGTGGCCCGGATCCCGGTGATGATCAAGCTCACCCCGAATATCACCGACATCAAGGTCACCGCGAAGGCGGCACAGGCCGGCGGGGCGGACGCCATCTCTGCAATCAACACCGTCGCCGGCCTCATGGGGGTGGATCTCGAGAAGATCGAGCCGATCCCCTCCGTGGGCGGCCACAGCACCTACGGCGGCCTTTCCGGCCCTGGCGTCAAGCCGATCGCCCTCCGGGCGGTCTGCGAGCTGTTCAAGTCGACCAACTGCGCGGTCTCTGGCATCGGCGGAGTGAACACCTGGAGAGACGCCGCGGAGTTCATCTTCCTCGGCGCCAGCACCGTGCAGGTCTGCACCGCGGTGATGCACTGGGGCTACCGGATTATCGACGACCTCTGCGAGGGGCTCACCAACTACATGGAGTCTCACAACTTCGCCTCGATCGCCGCGATGGTCGGCCTCGCGGCGCAGAAGATCACGATGCACGAGTCTCTCGACCGCGGCTACAGGGTCGTCTCCAGCATCGACAAGGATCTCTGCATCGGCTGCGGCCTCTGCCATGTCGCATGCCGCGACGCGGCGTACCAGGCCATAGAATGGAACAGCGCAAAACGCGAGCCCACCGTCGAGGAAGAGAAGTGCGTGGGCTGCGGCCTCTGCTCGCACGTCTGCCCCGTGGATAACTGCGTTACCCTTAAGAAATCCACAGTGCCGCTGAAGAAGAAGTGAATCAGGATTAAGGGTTAGGTACTAAGAATTAAGGAAAGGTATATCGAATGCCTGGTTCCTAATCCGTAGCACTTGGTACTTGGTGCTTAATCCTTAGTACTTGGTACTTGGTACTTAATCCCTATTGCGGGAGGCGATATGAGCATTATTATCAAGGGCGGCACCCTCGTCACCGAGTCGGATATCTTCACGGCCGACCTGGCCATGGACAAGGGAACGATTGTCGCCATCGGAAGCAACCTCACCCCCCAGCCGGGAACCGAGGCCATCGACGCCCGCGGCAAATACGTGATGCCGGGGGGCATCGACAGCCACGTCCACTTGCAGCTCCCCTTCTGCGGGACCATCTCCGCCGATGATTTCGAAAACGGCACCAAGGCCGCGGCGTGCGGCGGCGTCACCACCGTGACCCGCCCGGTCACGGTGTTGTCCACCACAAAGCGCCGGCCGGTCATCTCGCCGACCAGCTTGACCAGCAGGCGGAGGTCCACCTGATCGAAGTTGAAATTGACATAGCCGG
>JAPLCY010000168.1 GCA_026391995.1 Candidatus Auribacterota bacterium | reverse complement strand
CTCTCTCCCGTGTTCGGGATGATATCCGGGTGCGCGCTCCTCGTGGACTACGTGCTCACCATCACGCTCTCCATCGCCAGCGGCGCCGATGCCATCTTCAGCTTCTTGCCTCCCGCCTGGTACCCGATGCGGCTCTGGTTCGCGGGCGGCGGCCTGGTGATCCTCATCATGCTCAATCTCAGGGGGGTGAAGGAGTCGGTGCTGCCGCTGGTGCCGATATTCCTGATCTTCGTGATCACGCACGCGTTCGCGATTCTCTACGCGGTGATCGCCAACCTCTTCGCCCTGCCGTCGGTGGCATCGCACACGGTGGCAGAGGTGCAGCGGGCCGGCGCGGAGCTCGGGGTGGCGGGGACGCTCCTCCTGCTCATCCGTTCCTACAGCATGGGGGCCGGGACATATACCGGCATTGAGGCGGTGAGCAACGGCCTGCCCATCCTCCGCGAACCCAAGGTCCAGACGGGCAAGCGCACGATGCGCTATATGGCGACGTCGCTCGCCTTTATGGTGCTCGGGCTGATGATCGCCTATGTCCTTTATCGCATCCAGCCCGCTGAGGGGAAGACGATGAACGCCGTTCTCTTCGAGCGGATCACCGGGGCATGGGGTTACCGCAGCGGGTATTCATTTGTGCTCGTGACCCTGATCTCGGAGGCCGCGATACTCTTTGTCGCCGCCCAGACCGGGTTCCTTGACGGGCCCCGGGTGCTCGCGAACATGTCGCTCGATCGCTGGGTGCCGACGCGCTTCGGGATGCTCAGCGACAGGCTGGTGTCGCAGAACGGCATTCTGCTCATGGGCGGGGCGGGACTATTGCTCATGCTGTTCACGCGCGGCTCGGTGCGCTTCCTGGTCGTGCTCTACAGTATCAACGTCTTTATCACCTTTGTCCTCTCCCAGCTAGGCATGGTCCGCCATTGGTGGGGAGCGCGCGCCAGCGAGCGCCGCTGGGGCCGGAAGCTGCTCATCAATGGCGTGGGCCTTGTCCTGTGCGCCTCGATCCTCGTGTCGGTTACCATCGTCAAGTTCAACGAGGGCGGGTGGATCACGCTCCTCGTGACCGGGACGCTCATCGCTGCCGTTGTCGCGATCAAGCGCCACTACCGCCATACGGCGCGGCTGCTCAAAGAGCTCGACAAGCTCGTTGCGATCACCGAGTCGTCGAGTCCAGTTATCGTGCCCGGCGGAGAGCAGCTCCGGGGTCTGCGGGGCGAGTGCGACACCGGCGCCCGGACGGCCGTCCTGCTCGTCAACGGTTTCAATGGCATGGGACTCCACACGGTCTTCAGCATTTTTCGCATGTTCGGCGACGTGTTCAAGAACTTCGTCTTTATCCAGGTGGGTGTTGTGGACGCGGGGGTGTTCAAGGGGGGCTCCGAGATCGACCGTCTTCAGGCGAAGGTGCGGGAGGATCTGGACCACTACGTGCGTTACCTGAACGGCCACGGGTACCACGCCGAGGGAATCGCCTGTCTCGGCACCGACGTTGTGGATGAAGTCGTGCGCATCGCGGGCGGGGTCATGGAGCGTTACCCGCAGGCGGTTTTCTTCGGCGGGCGCCTGGTGTTCTCGAAGGATTCGCTGATGTCGCGCTGGCTCCACAATTACGTGGTCTTTGCAGTTCAGAAACGGTTTTACTACCTCGGCATCCCGTTCCTTGTCCTGCCCATCAGGATGGCTGAAATCGTCAGGGAATGACCGGTTGCCCGGGTCCGGGAGAGATCGATGGCGTTATTGAAAATCGGCAACAAGCATCTTGCGCGCCTCGCGCTCTATGCCATCCCGTCCCTCTGCATTTTCGAAGGGGTGATGATGGAACCCGAGTGGGTGGTGGTGCGCGAGCTGGACCTGGTCCCCGGCGAGGAGGGGCACCGCGTCGTGCACTTTACCGACCTCCACTATCGTGGCGACCGCGCCTACCTCAAAGGGGTCATCGCTAAAATCAACGCGCTCGATCCCGATTTTGTCTGCTTCACCGGTGATATCATCGAGGATAAAAAGCATCTTGCCGAGGCGCTCGATCTCCTCCGCCTGATCAAGACGCCCCTCTACGGCGTCCCGGGCAACCACGACTACTGGTGCGGGGCGCCGTTCGCCGATATCGCCGCGGCGTTCAGGGCGACCGGCGGGGCATGGCTTGTGGATGAGGCGGTGAGAGTCCCCGGCGGCGGGGTGACCATCGTCGGCGCATCGAGTCACAAAACGGATTTTGTGACGGGGGGCGGAAGGGGAAAGCAGATCCTTCTCACGCACTATCCCGCCTTCACCGACCTGTTGCCGAAGGGGGTGACCTTCGATCTTATCCTCGCCGGGCATTCGCACGGCGGGCAGCTCAGGATACCGTTCTGGGGGGCGGTTGCCGTGCCGTGGGGGACCGGAAGATATGAGAAGGGGTTCTACCGGACGGCCGCGGGGCCGCTCTACGTGAATCCGGGGATCGGCACCTTCTATCTCCCCGTGAGATTGTTCTGCCGGCCGGAGATCACGGTGATACATTGTTAGCCCGATCCGGATTGCGCGCGTGAAATGACGCGTGCGTAGTGGGTTACTTATGGGGTGCGATTAAACATTATTCCCTCTCCCGTAACTGACCCGCTACATGCGTGCGCGAAATGATTCTTGTGCCGTGCGTGGGTAATAGATAGAATGAGTGAGTTCGCAAAGAGGTGTCGGATGAACGCAAGGTATATGTCATCCCTGTTCGCCGCGGTCATTTCCCTGGTGCCGATCCTGGCGGCTGCCGCCGAGCCGCCCCCATCGCCCCGGAACCTCGTTTTTGTTTCTCCCTTCTGCGGTTACGCCTTCACGAATTACAACAAGAAGACCGAGGTCCTTGACCCCAACAGGAAAACGGTTTCGACCCGGCCCGGTGATCTGAGTTTCCCCCTCATCGACCTGATCCGGCGCTCGGAGAAGACGATCGATATCGCCTGCTACCTTCACGGCGCGATGACCCCCGAGCACGACGAGATCGTGAAGGCCAGCCAGCGGGGGGTCAGGGTGCGCCTCTTGCTCGACCCGTCGATCAGGGACAAGGACAACGTTCCGGTCATCAACGAGGTGGTCGAGCAACTGAAAACCGTCACCCCGCGCATCCCCGTCAAGATCATCGACCCCGCAAGAGCGGAAAAGAGCACCGGAATCGCCTTCCAGACCATGCACGAGAAGTTCGGCATCATCGACGGCCGGCACGTTTTTAACGGGAGCGCGAATATCGAGGCGAACGCCAACGTAAAGTACACCGAGGACCGGTTCTTCTTCCTGGACAACCCCGCGATGGTGAAGGCGTTCCAGGCGGAGTTCGACCGGCTCTGGGACGGGATGGGGCAGTACCTCCTCCCGCCCGACACGACCGCGGAGCGCGACAATGCGACCACGACACCCGCTCGCTGACCTCGCCGTGGCTGCCTGCGCGGCATGCCTCCTCGTCCCCGCCGTGTGCGCGGGCTCGGTCGAGGTGTACTTCAACAGCATCGAGCGTCTCGAGAAGCATGTGAAGGAGGCGTTTTCCGGGGCGGTTGTTCGCGCCAGGGAAGGGAAACCGGCCACGATCGACATCATGATCTTCAGCTTCACCTCGCCCTCGCTCGCCGATTCGCTCCTCCGGATCGCCCGTGATTATCCCTCTGTCCGCATCCGCATCCTGGCGAACCTGAGCCAGCTCTTCCGCGAGCCGACCTCGGTGATGCCGGAGATCGAGGGGATCATCTCGGGCAAGCTGGACGCCTACCGTGAGGTCGCCGAGAAGCGGAAAATGTTCATCAAGAATCCCGAGGATCACAAGGCCGCGGTCGATACCGAGTTCAAGCAAATCATCAGCGAATACCGCCAGCGGCCAATCAAGAATATCGAGATCAAGTACAAATGGTTTCCCGCGTTTTCATGGGACGATAAGGAAGGGAAACCCGTCTACGACCACTTCCATCCGAAGGCGACGCTCCTGCACCACAAATCGGCCGTGGTGAACGGGGAGCTCCTCGTGACCGGCAGCTACAACTGGTCCACGTACGCGGAGACGAAGAACCTGGAAAACCTCATGGTGATCCGCGGCGAGGAGGACCGGAAGATAGTGGACGATTTCCAGGCTGAGTTCGAGGCGATGTGGAACGACCCGAATATCGCGAAGAGCGGTCCGGAGTGCACGGCGCTCAAGGAAAAGGTGTCTGAGGAGATCGTCCGGGCCCGCCGGCAGGCGGGGGGTATCCCCACGGCGCCCACCGCCGCACCTGCCACCCCCTCGCGCTGAACGCCGCCCGCGCGCGGGTTCATCTAATTGCGCGTTCATAACAAATTGCAATAGAGCACACTGCCTGAGCGCGGGCGGGTGCGTCATACATGGTCTCAGTCAAGGGTTCTCCCCAATATTATTCCCTCCCCTCTTGAGGGTGGGGGGATAACCCCGCGAGACCGAGGCGTTGCCTTACCATCGGCCATGCGCATGGATCGCAGGTCATTTCTAAAACGGACACTGTACGGGGCGCTCGGGATGTCGTTCGGCGGCGCCGCGGGTGTGCTCCGCGCGGTTGAGGGAGCGGGTTCGAAATCCCTCAACTTCTCCCTCCCTGCGTCTGCTGATCTCCCCGCGATGGCGATCGGGAAGGGCGAGGACACCGCCGCGCTCACGCGACGCGTGGTCGAGGCAATGGGGGGGATGGGGCGTTTTATCCGGAAGGGCGACCGGGTCGTCATAAAGCCGAACGTGTCCTGGGATTGCGGCCCGGAGCTCGGCGCCAACACGCACCCCGAGGTCGTTGCGGCCCTCACGGCAATGGTCCTCCACGCCGGCGCCCGGCAGGTCACCGTGATCGACCGGACGATCGAGGAACCCCGCCGCTGCTTTCAGATAAGCGGGATTGAGTCGGCGGTCACAAAGGCCGGCGGCGCGGTCCGCTTCCAGGGCGAACGCTCTTTCACGGATATGACCATCGAGGGGATCGGGGCGTGGCCGGTTTTTACGGCGCTGTTCGAGGCCGACAAATTTATCAACGTCCCCGTCGTCAAGCACCATGGCCTGAGCCTGATGACCGCCGCGATGAAGAACCTCTACGGGATAGTCAACGGCCGGCGCGCCTCCCTCCACCAGAAGATCGACGAGAGCATAGTCTCTCTCGCGGCCTTCGTCCGGCCCACGCTGGTTGTCCTCGACGCTACGCGCGTCATGACCCGGAACGGCCCCACCGGCGGGCGCGAGGCGGACCTCATTCATCCCCGGACGGTGGCCGCCGGCACTGATCAGGTCGCCATGGACGCCTATGCCGCTACCCTCCTCAACCTGAAGCCTGAGAAGGTCGGCTATATCTCCCTCGCCCAGGCCCGCGGCCTGGGAACGATGCGGTTCAAGGATCTCAAAACCGTCACCGTCTCATGAAGATCGTCAATGTCGGAAGGCTCCGCGCGTTGCGCCGCCTCTCGCAGGCCGTATTCTTGATCCTGTTTGTCTCACTGGTCTTTCATGCGCGCTACTCGCCGGAGACAATCAACCTCGCCGCCGAAGAACTCATCGCGCGCACGCCCCTCACGATATTCTTTAGATTCGACCCGCTCCTCGGTTTCAGCCTTATGTCGGGGACGCGGCTGGTGCATGCCGCGTTTCTCCTCGGCCTGATCACGCTGGGCCTCACGCTGCTCTTCGGCCGCTTCTTCTGCGGGTGGGTCTGTCCGTTCGGCACGCTCCACCAGATGACGGGCAGCCTGCGGCGAGGACGCGGCGCGCGAACCTGGCGGCGCTATACGCGCTGGCAGTCGTGCAAGTATTACCTCCTCATCGTCCTTCTGATCGCCGGCGCGGCGGGCCTC
>JAPLCY010000194.1 GCA_026391995.1 Candidatus Auribacterota bacterium | reverse complement strand
GGCGTGTACCTGGCGCGCGAGCCGCAATGTCTGGCGGCGTCCGGGGCGCGAGGGCGAATTCATCGTTATCGGCATGGCTGTGGCGGCGTACGCGATAGCGCTGCCGCACATCGAGGACTATTCCTACACGCTGCTCCTGCTCCCCGCCTTCGTGCTGTTGAAGCGATACCCGCGGGAGGCGTTCATCCCGCTGTGCGCCGGATTGCTGATCTTTTCATCGGCGGGGACGATGCTCCCCGTCCTGGGCCCGCTGCTCAGGTTGTGCGGCCGCTATTCCCCGCTGGTGCTCTGCTACCTGGTCTGGTGGGGGTACCTGCGTGCCGCCGCCGCTCGGGGAGAGAGCCTGGATGATGGCGTTACGGCAGCATGACGGTTATTGGGCAGAATGCCTTCCCGCCGGGCCAATGTATTAGTCTGGCCTCAGTTACAGCGGGGACTCGATTAATTACCCTCCCCTCTCGCAGGGGGATGGGATAAAGGGTTTACCCACACAAAGTGGAAGAGAACTATTATAATTAATTGTTATAATTAGTTGTTGCAACTGCCGCCGGGACTGTCTATTATTGTAGCCGTTGGTGCAGCGCACGACATTACTCATAAGTTTTCGCAACAGAGGAGGAGCCTCTCGTGATGAACCGCCGCCTACGCCGTCATGAATCCCTGCTGGTGATTGCATCCGCCGTCGTCCTTGCCTCCGCGATTACCGTGACTATTCGCGTTTTGTCTGCTAAAATGCGCGCCGTGGGAAAAGACATCATCACATCATTGAAGAAGCTCAAACGCGAGCTTGCCGCGCTCGGCGACGCGAAGCAGATCGCCGGTGCGACCGCCGCCCTCGTCATTGATCCGGCCAACTCCCCGCGGATATTCGCGGGCGCCGCTGACGGGTTGTACATGTGCCGGGACGGCGGGAAGACATGGACGAAGGTGAACGGCGCGTCCGGGGGGCAGGTGAGGACGGCGCTCGATTGTGCCATCGACCCGTCGAATCCGGACATGGTGTATGCGGCGACACTCGACAGCGCGTTGCTCAAATCAACCGACGGCGGCAAGAGCTGGAAGGAAATGGGCGTGGCCGATGAGAAGACCATCACCTCTGTTGCGGTGAGCCCGCTCGATTCGAATATCATATACGCGGGCACCGCGACCGGGATGTACAAGACCAAGGATGCCGGTGTTTCCTGGAACAAGGTGTTCAGCGAGCCGAAGGCGATAGAGAGCATCGCGATCGACGGCGTCAATCCCGAGGTCATTTACCTCGGCGCCGCGGACGGTCTCTACAAGAGCGCCGACGGCGGCGCGAGCTGGAAACAGGCGGCGACAGACTCCATCGGGGCTGGTGCGGTGCGGGAGGTGGCGGTGGCCCCCGCGGACTCCAAGGCCGTCTATGCCGCCACCGATGGCGGCGTGTACGGTTCCTCGGACGCCGGGGCACACTGGCAGGAGCTTTCCAAGGGCACGGGTATCAAGGGCGCCTCGGCCATCGCGTTTGACCCTGTGAACAGCGGGACCGTGTGGGCGGCGAGCGCCAGCGGACTGTACAAGACCGCGATGGGGGGTGCCGCGGCACCGGCGGTGCCGGCAGTCGCGCCGGGAGAGGCCGGGGCAGCCGTGACCGAGCCGGTCGCGGAGAAGGTTGAGTCGCCGAAGGTTGAGGAGTCAAGTGCCGAGGCGAAGAAGATTGAAGAGGCGGTCCCCGAAAAGACCGTCCCCGGCGAGGAGAAGGTCGAATCGGTCACCATCGCGGAGGGGGTGCAGGTGCCGGACATGGGCGCCAAAGCGGCCGCGCCCGCCGGTCCGGCGATCCCCACGATCGACGATGTCCAGACCGTGCTGGGCCAGTTCTCGCATGAGCCGACCGTGCAGGAGATCCAGGAGGTCGCCATGCGCTTCGCCGAGGTTCACCCCGATATCATCGAGGGGTGGCGCAAGGGGGCGAAGTACCGCGCCCTGTTGCCGAGGTTCGTATTGGAGACGGATTTCAATCTCCGCGTACGGGCAAATGACGAGAGCAACCAGAAGTTGAGGACTCTCGATGAAGAGAAGACGAAGATGTATGACAAGACGGAGATCACGCCGGGCACCGGCATAGATTATACAAACTATCTTCAGGATGAAACCAGGTACTTGACGGAGTACACGACAAGCTATCAGACAGGCGACGATCGCCAGCGCGAGCGCAGACTCGGATTCAAGTTCGATTGGGACCTCGGCGATTTCCTCTTCAACCCTGACCAGATCAGGATCAGCGACGAGTCGCGCGACCTGGTGGAGCTCCGCAACGACGTGCTCGAAGAGGTGACCCAGTTCTACTTCCAGCGCAGGAACCTCCAGATCGATATCCTGCTCTCGCCCGCGGAGGATCTCCGCGAGAGAATCCGCCTGGAGCTCCAGCTTCAGGAAGTCACGGCGAACATCGACTACCTCACCGGCGGGTACCTTACCCAGCGGATGAACGACGTCAAGCAGGGGAAGGTAAGGAAGTCCAACCCCCTGAAGCGCCTGTTCAGCATATAGCCTTTTCCGGGGCCGGTCTCGGGGGGCATGGTGGTGCATCCGCTTCTCATCGGCATCATGCTCGCCACGCGGGTGGCGATGAGCGCCCTTCCGCTCATACATTTCGATCCTCTGCGTACGGAAGAATCCCACCGTCAACCGTCATGTACTCTCCCCCTTATTTCCTTTACCGGTCTCCGCCTGCACGACGCTGCCCTCGCGCCGGTCGGAGAGAAGCGCAGGGTCGCCATCCTCGGTTTCCACTCCGCCGGCTCCCGCCGCCCGGCGCATGCCTGGCTCGGGCGTGAGCTCGCCGATACGCTCGCCGAACGATTGAAGCGCGCCCCCCTGGTCGAGGTTATCACATCGGAAGAGCTGCGGCGGTTTCAAGCGCGCTCCGGCGGAGGCAATAAAGTGGAGATCAGCAGCGCCAATGTCTCTGCCCTGTCGCGTAGCATAGGGGCGGATATCCTTCTCCTGGGCAGTTATCGCGTCAGCAAGGGCGCGCTCCAGATCGAGCTGCGGGCCTTTCGCCCCGTCCGCGGCGGCGAGGGGAGCGCCATCAGGGTGGATGGATCCGCCGATCGTATCTGGGAGGCTGAAGACCGGCTTGCGGCCCGGTGCGCCGCGTTGCTTGGGCAACGGGTAGGGGATGAAGCGGCCGGACGCCTCTTCAGCCATCCCACCGAGTCGCCCGTCGCGTTTGAGGAACTGTGCAAGGGGAGACAGGCCCCCGAAGGGACCCACCGCAAGATCCGGCATCTCCAGAAGGCGATCGAGGCCGACCCCTCCTGCGCGGAGGCGCACTACCTTCTCGGCGGCGCCTACTGCGGGATCGGCACGGCGTACCAGTATGTCGAGTGGTACAACATGGCGCTTGAGGAGTACCGGAAGGCCGCGGCGATCGATCCGGGCTGCGCAAAGGCGTACTGCGGATTGGGACTTATCTACATGATGAACAGCCGCTACGACCTTTCCAGGAAATCGCTTGAGCGTGCGCTCGAGCTTGAACCGGGAATGGTGACGGCGAAGAACTATTTGAACCAGCTTGGACGGATGGGGCACTGAGGGGATGCGCGCACATAGCGCACACTTCAATGTGCGAACGCTGTTTATTTCCCGAGCCGCTGCATGAGCATTTCTATTTTGACGGCGTTGCGGAGGGCTTCTTCGCCCGCGGGGGTTTTTTCGCCGAAGATCTTTACCGCCTTTTCATACTCCGCTTTTGCCCTGGGGAGGTCCTTCTTCGCAAAGTAGCAGGAGCCGAGTTCAAATTGGGCGAGCCCGTTCTGGGGATTATCTTTGACCGCCTTTGTATATTGCATGATGGCCAGATCCCACTGTTTCCGGATGGCGTAGCAATGGCCGAGGTTGTAGTAGAGGGAGCTCATCCCTGGATCGCGCTCGATGGCTTTTTTGAAAGAGGTAATCGCGCCGTCGATGTCGCCTTTTGACAGCTCCATCCGGCCGATGCCGTTCTGGGCATCGGCGCTCGATGGATCGAGATCGGCGGCCTTGCGGAAGAGGGCGAGCGCCTCGTCAACGCGCGTGGCATGGTACGCCTTCTCGGCGTCGCGGAGGATCCCCTGCAGCGGGGTGCCGGCGTCGGCTGACAATGAGGGTGCCGCAACCGCGGCTGCGGCGGGAGATGCGATTCCGGTCACCGATGTTATCGGAGATGAAGGCAGCGGTGCCATGGCGGCGGGGGGGGGAGATGATGGAGCGGGTGTCTGCCCGAAAAGCGCCGCGGTGAGGCTGTAGAGCGCGAGAGAGCGAATCATCTGGTAACTCCTCCGGTTTGGTGTCCTGGATAGGATACGGTACGCATGGCCGCATGTCAAAGCCATTTTGAGAGAGGGAACCGGCCCCCGCTACTGTCACGCGTGGCCCATCGCGGGTATTCTGCCCGTTATCCGGAAAATACGCTGCTCGCGTTCCGGAAGGCACTCGAGGCGGGCTGCGACTGGATCGAGCTCGATATCCAGCTCAGCGCCGATTCGGCGATCGTGGTGATGCACGATCTCACCCTCGATCGCACCACTGACGGGACAGGGGATGTCGCCCGGGCCACGATCGCCGCGATCAAAACACTTGACGCGGGCTCGTGGAAGGACCCCGCGTGTGCCGGGGAGCGGGTGCTGACGCTGCGGGAAGCCCTCGAGTGCACGGAGGGGCATGCCGGCCTCTACATAGAACTCAAGGCGGTGACCGGGGCGGCGGGGGCCGGGCGAAATGAACGCTTGTGCAGCGAGCTGGCGGCGACGCTGGTGCGCGAGAACGGGCGGTCATCCCCGGTGCTCGTGGCCTCGTTTGACGAGCCGTGCGTTCGGATGATGGGGGAGTTGATGCCGGGAGTTACCAGGGGTTTGATCTGCGTGAACCCCCCCTCCCCCTCCCGCGTGCGAAGGTTTGCCCGCTGGCTCTCCGTGAACCATCGCCACGTCACCGCCGAAATGGTCAGGGAATTCCACGACCTGGGGATGCGGATCTGCGCATGGACGGTGGACGATCCGGATGAGATGAAACGATGCGCGGCGATGGGTGTCGACGCCATCGCGACCAATAACCCCCCGCTCCTGAACGAGGTGCTCAGCGAGGCGACACGGTGATGCCGAGGGCGTCTTTGCCGCCAATGATGTTGCCCCAATGGTCGATGAACACCGCCTCCAGCACCCAAAACCCGGGCGCGGCGGAATAGGCGAATGTATCCAGTACGGGGTAGTCGTCGAGCGTGTAGTCGAGGACAAACGGCCCCTTCATCCTGAACGGCCTGGGCGTGGAGGAGAGGAGCGTTTTCTGGGTGCGGTAAGCACGCTGGATGTACAGGTAGGTTCCGTCCGGAGCCTTCAATCTGATGTAGGGGATAAACGGCGTCGTACATAGCTTGAAATCGGCGGTCACCATCAGCCTGTCGTTCCTGGAAAGGCTGTCTTTGCTTGCGTGCAAAACGACAGGCCAGCTGGAGTGGGGGAGTGGGGTCGGGCCGGGGGTGGAGGTCGGGCCGGGGGTGGAGGTCGGGCCGGGGGGGGGGGTCGTGCCGGG
>JAPLCY010000157.1 GCA_026391995.1 Candidatus Auribacterota bacterium | reverse complement strand
GCCGGCATCCGCGTGATCGTCAAGGCGCAGAAGGCGGTCAAGGCTCGCAGCGGCAAGCTGATGGTGGTCAATCTCCAGCCGCGGGTGAAGAAGGTGTTCGACATCATCAACGCCCTCCCCGGGCAGCAGATATTCGCGTCGGTCGAGGAGCTGGACAAGTATCTGGACGCGATCCAGAAATCACTCTAGGCGGACGGCCCCGTAGTTCGCGATCTCCATGCGCATACGCAGCGGTATTGCATTCAGGCTCATCGTCGCCATCCTCGCCGCCTGCGCGGTCATTTTTACCGGCATCTTCAGCTACAGCTACTACTGCTCCCGCCGCCTTATCCTCAAGAAGATCGAAGAGAACGCGCACAACCTCGCCCTCCGCACGGTCAACAGGATCGAGATTGTGCTGCGCTCCGTCGAGAAGATCCCCCAGAATGTCGCCTATGCGATGGAGGAATCATCCTACACCAGGGACGGGCTGCTGAAGATGTTGCGCACGGTGGTCGAGAACAATCCTGAGATATACGGATCAACCATCTCGTTCGAGCCGTACCTCTTCGACAGGGGGCTCCGGCTCTTCGGCCCGTACTATTACAAGCCGGAGGGGAAGCTCAGCTTTGTCTATCTCGATGAGACCTACGACTATCCTGTCTGGGACTGGTACACGACCCCCCGGAAAACCGGCGCGCCGGTGTGGACCGAACCGTATTTCGACAAGGGGGGCGGGAATATCATCATGTCGACCTACAGCGTGCCGTTCTACCGGTCCATCGATGGGGAAAAGCAGTTCGCCGGCGTGGTGACGGCGGACGTGTACTTGTCCTGGCTCCAGGACATTGTCTCCTCGGTGAAGATCGGCAGCACGGGGTATGCCTTTCTCATCTCCAAAAACTCGATAATCGTGACGCACCCACGGAAGGAACTGATCATGAAGGCGACCCTGCGGGGGATCGCCGAGGCGCGGAACGACGCGCGGCTCGTGGAGGTCGCGCGCGAGATGATGTCGGGAAAGAGCGGGTTCGTCCCCTCGCGCAGCATCGCCACCGGGAGACCGTGCTGGATCGCCTACGAGCCGGTTCCCTCGACCGGTTGGTCTCTCGGCATCATATTCCCCCAAGGTGAGCTCATGGCGGACGTCTACACGCTCAGCAGAATTGTGGTCCTCCTCGGGTGCGGGGGGATGCTGGTGCTGGTGACGGTCATCGTCGTAATCTCGCGCACCATCACCCGGCCGCTGCGGGTGCTGGCCGGGGCGACCGATGACATCGCCCGGGGCAACCTCGACTTCACCCTGCCCCCGTTCGGGGCAGGGGACGAGGTGGGCGCGCTCGCCTCGTCGTTCATCTCCATGCGCGATTCCCTCAAGCGGTATATCCGCGAGCTCACCGAGACCACTGCCGCGAAGGAGCGGATGGAAAGCGAACTCACCATCGCCCGGGATATCCAGATGTCGATGCTGCCGAAGCAGTCTCCCCCCTTCCCCGGCCGGCGAGAGCTGGATATCCACGCCGTGTTGGAGCCGGCCCGCGAGGTCGGCGGCGATCTCTATGACTATTTCTTTCTGGATGACGGGCGCCTCTGCTTCCTGGTCGGGGATATCTCGGGGAAGGGGGTGCCGGCCGCGCTTTTCATGGCCATGACCATCACGTTGATCAAGGCGACGGCGCGGCAGGTGACGCATCCCGAAGAAATACTCGCGCGGGTGAACAGGCAGCTCACGTACCAGAATGACTCCTGCATGTTTGTCACCCTTTTCTGCGGCGTCCTGAATACGGCCACGGGTGAGCTCTCCTACTCCAACGCCGGACATAACCCGCCGTTGCTCGTGCGGCGGGTGAACGGCATCGAGGAGGTCGCGGGAGCGTCGGGAACCGTGCTGGGGATCGACGAGAAGGCTGTGTATGCAAGGGGGGAGACGCGCCTCGCTCCCGGAGACGCGCTCGTCATGTATACGGACGGCGTGACCGAGGCGTTCGACGGGGAGCGCGAGATGTTTTCTGAGGAGCGGCTCAAGGCCGCCGTGAAGGCGTGCCGCGGCGAATCCGCCGGGGCAATAGCGGCGTGCGTCCTGCGCGGGGTGGGGGAGTTTGTGGGCGGGGCGCCGCAGTCGGATGATTTGACCATTGTGGTGATACGGTATGCGGGGGGTAAGGGGTGAGGCGATGCGCGGGCAGATGACACTGGTGTTAAAAAACGATATCGCCGAAGTCGGCAGGCTCGCCGGCGCCGTCGAGTCATTCGGCCGCGGGCACCGCCTCTCCGGCGGGGTTGTTCACGACGCCCGCCTGGCGCTCGAAGAGGCGGTCGTTAATATCATCCGCCATGGACATGGGGCGGGGCGGGCGCGGCGTATCACCGTCCACATGTCGGTGCAAAGGTCCGAACTTGTCCTTGAGGTGAGCGACTCCGGCAGGCCGTTCAATCCGCTCGATCTCCCTCCCCCCGATCTGAATATTCCGGTCGAGCAACGCCGGACGGGAGGGCTGGGCGTGTACCTTGTCCGGAAGGTCATGGATTCCGCGAGCTATACACGCGTAAAAGAGACCAATGTGCTCACCATGAAGAAGAGGATAGAGTGATGAGTGACCTGGAACGCCGGGCGCGGAACATTTCCCTGCGGCGGACGGCGCAAAGTTTCGCTGCCCTCGCCCTCGGTATTCTCTGCGGGCTCTTCTTCGGCGACATGTGCCGGGTGCTGGAACCCGCGGGGATCGCCTTCATCAAGCTCATGCAGATGGCGGTGATACCGTATGTTGTCGTGTCTATTGTGGGGGGGATCGGCGGGCTGGCCGGGATCGAGGCCGGGGCGGTGGCGCGGAAGGGCGGCGTGGTGCTGCTATCCCTCTGGCTGCTGGGCATCGTCCTCTTTTTCTCGATGCAGTATGCTTTCCCCGAGAAGCTCACCGCGTCCTTTTACGGCGCCGGCGAGGTGACGCAACCGGAGCGGATCAACCTCATCGACACTTTCATCCCCGCCAATCCGTTCAAGGCCCTCTCGGAGGGGATGCTTCCGGCGATCGTCCTCTTCTCGATCTGCCTTGGCGCGGCGCTCATCGGCGTGGGGGAGAAGGGGGTGCTCATCCAGATCCTGGCGATCCTCTCGGGGGCGCTTTCGGGCATCATGGGGTTTCTGATGCGCGTGGTCCCGTTCGGTATTTTTTTCGTGGCGGCCTACGCGGCGGGCACCCTCTCCCTGGACACGCTCTACCATCTCCAGTTTTTTGTCGAATCGTACCTGGTGCTCAACCTCATCCTCACCTTCGTGGTATTGCCGCTGGTCGCCGCCATGGCCACCGGTCTTCGCTACCGGGATATCCTGTACGCCTGCGGCGGGGCGCTGGTGCTGGCCTTCTCCGCGCAGAAG
>JAPLCY010000047.1 GCA_026391995.1 Candidatus Auribacterota bacterium | reverse complement strand
CAAGGATCGGCATTAACGGTTTCGGGCGCATCGGGCGCCAGATATTAAGGATTATCGAGGAACAGGGGAAGGGGCAACTCCAGGTTGTCGCGGTCAACGATCTGACCGACGCCCCCACGCTTGCCCACCTATTCAAGTACGACTCGATGCACCGGCGTTTCCCCGGTACTGTCGAGGAGCGCGAGGGATCATTTGTGGTGAACGGCCGCGAGGTCAAGGTCTTGAGCGAGAAGGATCCCGGCCTGCTCCCCTGGAAGACCCTCGGCGTGGATATCGTGGTCGAATCCTCGGGCGTGTTCAGGAAGAAGGAGCAGATCCAGAAGCACGTGGACGCCGGGGCGGCAAAGGTCCTTCTCACCGTCCCCGCAAAGGGGGAGATCGACGCCACCGTGGTGGTGGGGGTGAACGAGGGGAGCATCAGGAAAGAGGACCGGTTCATATCCAACGCCTCCTGCACGACAAATTGCCTGGCGCCGATGGTCAAGGTCCTCAACGATTCATTCGGGGTGGAGCACGGCCTTATGACCACGATCCACTCCTACACCAATGACCAGCGGATACTCGACATGCCGCATAAAGACCTGCGCCGCGCTCGCGCAGCAGCGCTCAACATGATACCTACCACCACCGGCGCCGCGACCGCGGTGGCAAAGGTGATTCCCGAGCTCAAGGGCAGGCTCGACGGCATGTCCATACGGGTGCCCACCGCGGATGTCTCGATTACCGACTTCGTCGCGGTGACCGCAAAGCCCGTCACCGTCGAATCGGTGAACGCGTCGATGCGCGCGGCGGCGGAGGGGCCCATGAAGGGCATTCTCGACTACTGCGAGGAGCCGCTCGTGACGACTGACTTTATCGGGTGCAGCGCATCATGCGTCCTTGACTCGCTCTGCACGATGGTCGTGGGCGACCGAATGGTGAAGGTCATCGGCTGGTACGACAATGAGTGGGGCTACTCCTGCCGCTGCGTCGACCTGCTGAAACTGCTGGCGAAAATGCTCTGAGGCGCCCCAATCATGGCGAAGCTCTTCATCGAGGACCTGGAACTACACGGCATGCGCGTGCTGATGCGCGTCGACTTCAATGTCCCGCTCGACAAGGGGGACGGGCATGTGAAGGATGACAGCCGCATCAAGGCCACCCTCCCCTCGATTCGCTATGTGCTCGACCATGGCGGCATCCTCATCCTGATGTCTCACTTGGGCAGGCCGGACGGCAAGGTCGTCCCCTCGATGAGCCTTGGTCCGGTTGCCGAGCGGCTGGGAACTCTCCTTGGGAAGCCGGTCCTGCAGCTCCCCGACTGTATCGGCCCGGAGGTCGAAAATGCGGTCCGGGCGATGAAACCGGGACAGGTCGCCCTCCTCGAAAACCTGCGCTTTCACCCCGAGGAGGAGGCGAATGATCCCGCCTTCAGCAAGGCGCTTGCCTCTCTCGGAGATCTCTACGTGAATGATGCATTCGGCACCGCCCACCGGGCCCACGCCTCGACCGTGGGGGTGACGCGCTACGTCGCGAAGGCCGCCGCGGGGTATCTCATGCGCGATGAACTCAACTACCTCGGCAATCTCCTCTGCAATCCCGCCCGCCCCTTCACGGCAATCCTAGGCGGCGCGAAGGGCGCGGGGGATACCCGTGGGCTCCTCCCTTGTCGAGCCTGATCTCGCCGGGACGGCGGGAGAGCTGATGAGGGAGGCCGCGCACCTCAAGAAGGAGCTCCTGCTTCCCATCGATCACCTCATCGCGAAAAAAATCGAGGAGGGAAGTGAAACGAAGACGGCCGGGCAGGAGGGGATTCCCGACGGCTGGATCGGCGTCGATATCGGTCCCGTGACGGTGTCCCTCTACGGCAAGGCCATCGCGGAGTCTAAGACCATCTTCTGGAACGGGCCCATGGGTGTTTTCGAGGTCAATGCGTTCGCCGCGGGCACCGTGGAAATAGCTAAACGCATCGCCGCCTCCGGAGCGGTGAGCGTGGTGGGGGGGGGCGATTCCGTCGCCGCGCTTAATCAATTCGGCCTGGAGGGGAGTGTCACGCACATCTCCACCGGGGGAGGGGCGTCGCTCGAGTTTATCGAGGGGAAGGAATTGCCGGGAGTTCAAGCGTTGAGCGAAAAGTAGTTTCAGTGTCGTAATCTGAATTATTCATAAGACTGATAAAAAAGCGATTTTGCCAGTCTAACAAATACAACCGCGGATTTCGCACCTGCCTGCCCTGCCTGCCGGCAGGCA
>JAPLCY010000147.1 GCA_026391995.1 Candidatus Auribacterota bacterium | reverse complement strand
CGGAGAGACCCTGCGCGAAATCGCCCTCGAACCGGTCCATCGCGATGATGATCTTGCATACTGTCCGGTTGAGCGGATCGATCGCGAATGCGAGCCCCTTCTGCACGTATTCCTCGAACAGGAGCTTGGCCTCCTTAATCTCCCTCGCCTTCTCCGGCCTGCCGAGGACCTGGTGGATTTGATCGGCGTGCGTCCCGAGGCCGATCCCCGCCACCGTGAACGCCTTCATATCGACCGGGATGTCCTGGAACGCCTTGAAGGTGACCGACTGCGGCCAGCCGCTCCGGTCAAAGGCGATGAGGGTCGCGACACCGTCCACGGGGGAACGCCCGTTGCCGCTCATGTAGATCGTATCACCCTTCCGCCTGAAGATGTACGGCCCCGCCTTCCTTGAGTAATCGTCTTCCGTTTCAGCCAGCGTCAGCGGCGTCTCAGCCAGCGTCAGCGGCGTCGAACAAACCCAGGGGGCGTCCCTGAGCAATACCTCGACTGCGATCGCCGCATCGAGATCTCCCCACGGGAGCCCCTTCAGAGAGGCGCTGCGCGTCCCGGATGCCGCGGGCTTCTTCTTGAAGAGCACCCTGATCCCATACGCCGTGTAGCCGACCGAGACCCGGTTCCTGAGGTCGCGCCACTTCCGAGTGTTCCCGAGCAGCTTCAGCACTGTCTGGGGCGAATCGCCGACCCTGACCCCGCCGATGCTCATGGCTTTATAATCTATCACCACGCTCTTGCTTGTTTCAAAGAGGATCGATATAAGGCGGTCGTCTTCATCGAAGCCCAGCAGCGCCTTGTCGGCGCGGGAGGCGTCACCCTTCCGATACGCGCAGATACGGGTGAGGCCCTCCTGGTAGATCCGCTGTGTGAGATAGTCATGGAAGACGGACTTGCGCTGCATCAGGGCCAGCGGCTGAGAGAATCCCCCGTCGAACGACTGGGGGAGTATACGGATGCGATTCACCTTCTCATCGCTCTTCCTCATCTCAACGCGTATCCCCTCTTTCCACCAGTCCGCCCAGGAAACCAGCATGCCGCCGCCGCACGCATCGGGGGACCCCAGCAGCTCGAGCGCCCTGCTCCCCGGATCGCCAAGGCAGAGCCCGCCGACACAGAACCGGTCAAGATCGATATCGAGGTTCTCCTCCCGGCGGAAGGTGATCTTCGTGAGCCACCCCTCGGCGGTGAATTCAAGGAGCGCGATCTCGCGATGGGGCCGGCCCTCATCCTTTTTGAGGAAGAGCATGCCCCTCCCCTCCTTGTAAATCTGCTTTATCAGCGGCCTCAGAAGCTGTCCCTCGCGGATATTGAGAGGCATCCCCGGCGTCAGCGAACCGGTCATCGACGCATAGGGGGGCGAGGGATTTACAAAGAGCTCGATGAACCTGGGTTCCGGTTCCTGATCCATGAAGATGATCCTGATTCCCCGCTTCATATAGGCATAGATGATCATGTCCCGGGTGTTATCCCCGCGCCTGAGGGGAACCTTGCGTGTCTCTTCCCGGGCAAACGCCTCTTTGGCATCTTCAGATGCAGAAATCTTCTGCTCCTCCTCCGGCGGGCCGATGAGACGCTTCACATCCCCGGCGGTGGAGGAAAGCCCCACGCCATTCACGGTGAACTGCTGGAGGTCAATCCGCTCCCCCGGGACGGGGGTCGGGGCGGTCACGGCACCCGTTCCGAAAAGCGGGAAAAGAACCATGGAGAGGGCAACAATGATCTTCTTCAAAGGGGTGGAATCTCCTCGATATCCGGCATTACGCTAACAGCACAAAAGGCAAAAATCAAGCTAAAAGCTGCGGCTGTCGTAATGGCGCCCTCACCTGAATCTCAAGTTAAAAATGAGTCCCGAGAGCAGGATCACCGGCGGCACCACTCCCGCGCACACGGCCGCCCTGACCGCGCCCGCTCCCCTCCCCCGCGCGGACCCGGCCAGGGCATACACACCGAGCGCGACCGCGGCGATGTTCGCGCATATCGCCACCGCACCGAAATCTTTGAAACCGTCCCGATGTGCCAATGCCCCGTCCGTGCGGTGGACATCCGCGCGGATTGTCGGAGTCCCCCTTTCAATCACTATCGCATCGGTTATCGCGACAAGACACAGGACGATGAGCGCCATCGTGAGCACCCGGGAGGAGGACACGCGGGCGGGCTCCCGCGCAATGGCCCGCTCCCACGGCCTCAGTACGATGGCGAGGAGGGCGCATGCCACAAGCGCCGCCTTTGCGTTCAATAAAACGTCATTCAAATCATAGATGCGGTCGGGCAACAGTCCCTGGACACATTCGTCGGCGAAACCGAATTGCACGGTCACCACCGCTGTCCACAGGCAACGCCACACTCCCCCGCTCTCCGCCGGCAGTGCTCTGTATACCAGCATCCCGAGCAGAACGTATTCAACTAAATGGGCGCGTTCGATGGAGCGCTCGATCGAGAGTGTGAGACAGGCATACACGGCGCAGAGGGCGACCAACCCCCCGTACACCCACGGGCGGCGCTCCTGCTTGCAAATACCGATGTACCACGCCGAGATCG
>JAPLCY010000122.1 GCA_026391995.1 Candidatus Auribacterota bacterium | reverse complement strand
GAGTATCCGCAGCCGCTTCCTCTGGGGGATATCGCCGGAAAGAAGGCCGCAGTGGACGCCGTATCGCTCGAGCATGTCGGCGAGGCGCTGGGTGCTGTCCTTCCGGTTGCCGAAGATGAGCATCCGCTCCACCTTCTCGTTCCGGAGCAGCCAGAGGAGGAGGGAGAATTTTTCATCGCGCGCGACGGAATAGAAACGCTGATCGATGAGATCGGTCACCAGCTGCTCCGACTCGGCCTCGATCATGACCGGGTCTTTGAGCCAGCGGTCGACGAGCCGGGTGATTTCCGACGTGAGTGTGGCGCTGAAGAACATCGTCTGGCGCTTCCCCGGGGGCGGGGTTTGAATGACGATCCTGCGCACATCGGGGATGAAGCCCATGTCAAGCATCCGGTCAGCCTCGTCAATCACGAGGATCTCGACGTGCTTGAGCTTCAAATGTCCGCTCCGGCAATAGTCGATGATCCGTCCCGGTGTCCCCACGAGGATATCGATCGGCCTGCCGAGGTCGTCACGTTGCTCCTCGTGCCCCATGCCGCCGTAGACCACGTGGTTATTGCATCCGCAATATGCCCCCAGGGCCTCGGCATCCTTGAATATCTGGAGGGCGAGCTCACGGGTCGGGGCGAGGACCAGGACGCGCGGAGCCCCCACCATACGATCAGCGATGGGGTTGCGGAGCATGTGGGTGTAGGCGGCGGTAAGAAAGGCGGCGGTCTTGCCCGTCCCCGTCTGCGCCCTCCCGGTGACGTCGCTTCCGGCGAGCGCCGGCGGAAGGCACTGCTCCTGGATCGGGGTGCAATACTGAAAACCGAGCCGCTGGATGCCGCAGAGGGCCTCTTTCGCGATGGGCAGATCGGTGAAACGGGCCTTCCCCTCGACCACGGGCATCTCGACGATGCCGGGTGGCGTCAGGGGAACCCGCCGCGGCGGAGGAGGGGGCATACCCCTCTCCCGTCTGCCGCGGGCGCGGGGAGCGGGCTGCGCGGGGCGCTGTTGACGCTGTGAGGGGCGCTGCTGATTCTGCTCATGATGGGGCTGCCTCTGCTCAGGACGCGGCCGATCCTGAGAGGGGCGCGGATGATGTTGTTGACCCCGGGGTGAACCGACCTGGCGCTGTTGGTCCCGGGGCGGACTGGTCTGGCGATACTGGCGCCGCGCACTGCCACGGCGGTCGCCGCGGTCGTCCGGCTGATGCTGGATATCGGGGTGTGGAACGCCATGTGGATGACGCGCCGGGCGGGCCGGCGGGGGGGAAGGCTTCTCCTCCTGGCGCCTGACCGCGCCGATGATCTTATTGAGCGACTTGCGAATGATGCCTATCAATGTGTCAATCCTTTCTGCAGGGAGCGTAACTCCTTCAAGGGGGCAATGATGATGCTACTGGCCTACGCTGCGGGAGATCCAGCAGGACACAGCATTGTCAACGTTGAAATCATTATACATCGTGGGCCGGGCGTATGCAATCTGATTCGTACTGACTGATTCGCACTGACCGGTTACGAGGACACCACACCCCCCACTCTTACCCTCCCTTCGGCAAGCTCCTCCGCCAGAGGCACCCCGTAACCGAGGCCGTAACTGCTCAGGAGCCAGAATTCAGGAGTCAGGAGCCGGGAGTTAGAATGAGGACGCCGATTGCCTTCCGCTTAGCGGGCCAGTATCCTCTTCAACTCGAAATAAAAGAACATCCGCGACACGCCCCAGAAGAGGACATACCATGCGACGAGATACTGGAAGATGATCGGGTAGCGGAGGATATAGAAGGCGATGACGATATTCACGACGCCAAGGAAGGTGAGGAAGTAGCTCTTTCCGATCGCGCGCAGGGAGCCGATTATCTCGCCCAGCGCGGCCAGCATGAGAAAGATGGCGATCATGATGTAGAGCATCTGAAGGGTGAATACCCAGACGAGAACCGAGGCGCCAATCCCGAGGAGTATGTAGGCGCCGCCTCCCCATCGGTATCCCATCCTGATATACCGGGTCGCTTCGCTGAGCGAATAGCAGAGGATAAAGACGGTCAATACGGCCTGGAAGATCTGGAGGGAGGACTCCATGAGACACTCCGTGCCGCCGGGATATTGCAGCATCAGCACCCCGAGGGCGATGCCGAGCAGGGCGCTTAGAGCCATGTACGTCAACGAGATCGCGCGTATGTCATCCATCACCGTTCCTCCTCTCAAGAATGCGGCCTAATTATACGTTTAAATCCCATTGTAGCAGAAGATAGTGTGTGGTGCGTAAACTAATGTGTGCTTTAAAACGCACACTAAAGAAAGACCGCACAAAATGCCACACACCGTAGCGCACCCTTTCCCTCGACCCCTGGAGGGCCTCGGGACCAAAGGGCAGGACGAATGTGCAGGGTGTGCGGGGAGGAGAGCCCATGCATGCACGCCGCTTTTGCGCTTGTCCGCACGGCCAGCGATAGTGTATAATCCCGCGGTTTGAGAGTGGTTCCCTCGCGTAACGAGCGGTGCCCCCCGTTGGGTTCCTCCCATCCTTACACGCCGCACAGGATCCCCATACGCTGACAGGCATTGGGCGTTACTCATTAATAGAGAAGTAGTTATAATAGGCTTAGGCCGCATGGAGGCTTCAGATGGCACGCGACATAGAAATCAGCAAGGTGCGCAATATTGGTATCATGGCGCATATCGACGCAGGAAAAACCACCGTCACCGAACGGATCCTTTTCTTCACCGGCAAGAGCCACAAGATCGGCGAGGTGCACGACGGCGAGGCGATCATGGACTGGATGGTCCAGGAGCAGGAGCGCGGGATCACCATCACCTCGGCCGCCACCACGACCTACTGGAACGACCACCGGATCAACATCATCGATACGCCCGGGCATGTGGATTTCACCGCCGAGGTCGAGCGCTCGCTCCGCGTCCTCGACGGAACGGTGGCCCTCTTCTGCGCGGTGGGGGGTGTGCAGCCGCAATCCGAGACGGTCTGGCGGCAGGCGGAGAAATACGAGGTGCCGCGGATCGCGTTTATCAACAAGATGGACCGGGTCGGCGCGGACTTCGATGCCGCGCACCTTCCCGGCGAACTGCAGACGGCATCTGACGGCGCGGCCATCGCCTATCTCGCGCCGCCCCAGGACTCCGGTACGAACGACTCGAGGCTCGGGAGATTCCTCGACACGCTCGGCGAGGCTCGTCCGAAGGTGTTTCTCTACATGAGCACGACCGGTGTCTACGGTGACGCG
>JAPLCY010000211.1 GCA_026391995.1 Candidatus Auribacterota bacterium | reverse complement strand
AACACTGTCTCTGCGCTATCTGAAAGATAAGGAGTTCACGGCCGCTTTAGACAAATGGATGCGCGAAGGCCAGGAGTGGATAATCTCCCACCGGGAAGACTATGTCCGAGACAACCTTGAGCGTGCCGCCAAGCTGTCGTGCTACGTGCTGGCGAACAGGATTATCTTCTACAAAGCCTTGCGGCGCCGTTTCCGCAGAATGAGGGAGCTTCGTATCCCGACCACGGTCGCGAGCGGCGCGATGGTGCGCTGTGACTGGGTGTGGAAACTGCGCACCGTGTCCACCAGGTCCCCCGCGAATTCAATGCGCAGCGGGTATTCCGCCGCGGGGGGGAAGAGGTCCGCGATCCCTCCCCTGACGCTGTATTCGCCCTTCTCTTCCACCATGTCGGCGCGCCGGTATCCCGTCCGCTCGAGATAGCCGATAAGTGAATCCATCTCGAGGGCGGATCCCGCCGACACGGCGAATAGCTCATGCCTGAATGCACCGGGGGCAACCATCGGCTGGGAAATAGCCGCGGCCGTCGTGACGATGATCACCGGCTCGACGGGCGTCCCGCCATCTGCGACAAGCCGCTGGAGCAGCGCGAACCGGTCGCCGATGATATCGGGATGCGGCTCGATCCCCTCACCGGGCAATGTCTCCCATGCAGGGAACGGATACACGCCGCTCCCCGCCAGCGCCTCGAGATCAGCCACCAGATCCTCGGCCTCGTGCGGGCCCTTCGCGATAATGAGCATCGGCACGCCGCAACGGTGCCGGACACACGCGAGGAGATAGGCGAGGGCGGCGCCGGAAACGCCCGAGGCGTGCGCCGGCCGCCCCTCCCGCACGCGCGTGATAATCTTCCGCACGGGTTCCGCGGAGCAGCCGGTTTCCGTGAGTGCCCGGCGAATGCGCAGGAGCGTTTCGGCAGCGGGCTGGTGAGTTGCAGTGCTCATGGCTGCAACAGTAGCATATCCGGCGGGAAATTCAAGAAAGCGGCTGGATGTGGGCTGTTTTATAGTGATTTACGATTGACACGAGGCGTGATTTTGCTATACTGTAGTGTAGTTGTAAAACTCGAGAAAACGGTGCCCGAAGGCGGGTCTGAGGTATCCTTTGGCTTGGCAGCTGGAAGGAACTCATGGACCGTGCCCCGAGCACCCTTTTTCTTTTTTCTTCCTCCATCCCTCGCTTTCAAGGTACACCGGTTCCCCCCCCCTGTCAAGTCGGGCACCATTTATTTTTTCCCGCCCGGGTACGGCATATCTCCTGTGGCACGGCATCTCCGGCAGGATACCTCCTGCAACAGGCGAGACTTAATAACTCTCTTCTATAGTTGTGGTTACAGAGCTGACCATCATAGAAAGAAATGACCGAGGAACGGGTCGGGGGATCATTCAGCTAGCGCTGCGGGCGGCCTTAAGTGTATTCGAAAGGAGCATCGCGATGGTCATCGGTCCCACGCCGCCGGGAACGGGCGTGATGGCGCCCGCCTTGAGGGAGACGGATTCATAGTCGACATCCCCCACGATCCGGTAGCCGCGCGGGGCGGTGCGATCCTCAATCCGGTTGATGCCGACATCGATGACGGTTGCCCCCTCGCGCACCATATCCCCGGTGAGAAAACGGGGCTTGCCGATCGCCGCGACCACGATGTCCGCTCGCTGTGTGTGGGCCTTGAGGTCTCTTGTACCGGTGTGGCAGAGGGTGACCGTCGCGTTCATTCCGGCCCGGCGCTGCATCAGCATGGCCGCGAGCGGCCTGCCGACGATCGCGCTCCGGCCCACGATCGCCACATCCATCCCCTCCCAGCTCCCGCCCGCGCGGATGAGCAGCTCGACGATGCCCTCGGGCGTGCACGGGCGAAAACCGTCGTCCTGTCCGAGGAGGAGTTTCCCCATGTTGAACGGATGGAATCCGTCCAC
>JAPLCY010000052.1 GCA_026391995.1 Candidatus Auribacterota bacterium | reverse complement strand
GGTTGTGTGACAGTCGTCTTCAGCTCCACGCTCCTGCTATGGTCAAAGCGTGGAACGGCGACGATGTGAAGCGCGGAGGTACCGAAACTCTGGAAGGGAGAATGACATGAACGGCAGAGAAGAGACTCCGGACGAGATCCGCATACGGCAGATCGTACGGGAGGGGTACGCAAAAGTGGCGAAGGGGCAGGGTTCTTGTTGCGGTCCTTCAACTTCGTGCGGTTCGGGCAGCACGGCCGAGTCCATAAGCACGCACATCGGTTATTCAAAAGATGAGCTTAAAGCGGCTCCCGAGGGGGCGAATCTCGGTCTCGGGTGCGGGAACCCGCTCGCCCATGCTTCGTTGAAAAAGGGAGAGACCGTTCTCGACCTTGGTTCGGGCGGCGGATTCGATTGTTTTCTCGCGGCTGGCAGGGTGGGCAAGGCGGGAAAAGTGATCGGCGTGGACATGACGCCGGAGATGATCGAAAAGGCGAGGGAGAACGCGCGAAAGGGGGGATTCACGAACGTGGAGTTCAGGCTCGGTGAGATCGAGAAACTCCCTGTCGCCGACGCTTCCGTGGACATCTTGATCTCTAATTGCGTGATCAATCTGTCGCCGGACAAGCCGCGGGTATTCCGCGAGGCGTTCCGGGTACTCAAGCCTGGAGGCAGGCTCATGGTGTCAGACATCGTGCTGCGCAGGGATCTCCCGGAGGCGATACTGAACTCCGTCTCGGCCTATGTCGGCTGCATTTCGGGAGCGGTCCTCAAGGACGAGTATCTCAGCGCCATTAAAACCGCGGGGTTTGGAGGGATCGAGGTCCTCGATGAGCATGCATTCCCGATCGTGGATATGGCCCACGACGTGACGGCGCAGGCTGTTGTCGAAGCGTATGGAACAAGCCCGAAAAAGATCAGGGATCTTGAGGAATCCGTAGCGAGCATCAAGGTCAGAGCCGTGAAACCCTCATAGCAGGCGACGAGATACCTACCTTGCCGATAAGAAAGGAGGGCTTTCATATGAGGGTGGAAGTGAAACCGGTCGCGCGCGGGTTGGGTGTATTCGAGAAATACCTCACTGTATGGGTGATCCTGTGCATCGTTGTGGGGATATTCCTGGGACGGATCGCCCCGGGGGTTGCGACGTTTCTCGACGGCCTCGCCATCTACGTGGGCGGGGCCCCGGTTGTTTCGATCCCGATCGCCATCTGCCTGTTCCTGATGATGTACCCGATCATGGTGAAGATCGACTTCGCGGAGGTGATCAGCGCCGGCAGGACGCCGAAGCCCGTTGCGCTCACGCTGTTCGCAAACTGGGCCATCAAGCCGTTCACCATGTATGCGATCGGGGTCTTTTTCCTGGGAACCCTTTTTATCAAGTTCATCGGAGTTGACGCGGTCGATTACGTGAAAATGCCGCTCGGCCTGAGCCTCGATCTCGGGGCGGTGTACGGTCAACTCGCTCTCGATGCTCGTCCTGTACGGCCCTCTCGGGGGCTTTCTTCTCGGCGTCGGGCGCATCCCCGTGCCCTGGCAGGCGCTCGTCCTCTCCATCGCGATCTACGTGGCCCTGCCCCTCGTGGCCGGGTACTACACGCGGAAGTGGATTATTCGCGCAAAGGGAGTGGAGTGGTTCAGGGAGAAGTTCCTCCACGTCCTCACCCCGGTCACGATCATCGCCCTCCTCACCACTCTCGTCCTCCTCTTTTCGTTCAAGGGCGAGATCATTACCTCGAAGCCGCTCACCATCCTCTGGCTTGCGATCCCGCTATTTTTGCAGACTATGTTGATCTTCTGGATCACCTACGGCCTCGCGAAGGTGCTCCGGTTAACATACGAGGACGCGGCCCCGAGCGCCATGATCGGCGCCTCGAACCACTTCGAGGTCGCCATCGCCACCGCCACGCTCCTCTTCGGACTCTCCTCAGGGGCGGCCCTCGCCACGGTGGTGGGGGTCCTGATCGAGGTGCCCACCATGCTGTGGCTTGTGTGGATCTGCAAGAAGACGGCGTACTGGTTCCGGCGTGAAAGGGCGATGTGAAGAGAGTACTCTTCATCTGCAGTGCGAACCCCTGCCGCAGCCGGATGGCCTAAGGGTGCGCGTCAGAGGGGATATCCGGGACCTAAAGACATTGCCGGACGATGAGTTCCGGGCGGTCAAGGATGAGATAGAGAAGAAGATCGCCTGACTTGGACCGCGACGAGAAAGAGGCCCTCGCCTTTGTCTGTGAACGGATCCTTCCCGAGGTGAGGCGCCGGCAGGAGATGGGCATGCGGGGACAACTGGACGGCGGCAAGGGGAGCACGCTCTGAGAGGGGCCAGACCCGTTCCCTGATTGGTACGGTGCACCTGTGCGTTTCCTAAGGATCGCAGAAAAATTTTGACGAGACGTACATTAGATAATGCTATGTACGGCATGAACACAAAGCTCACATTTTAGCCGAGAAGGCCTGCGGCGACGGAGGCGAGGGCGCTCACCAGTTTTACCTCGGCCTGGCTGACGGGTTGCTCAATTACCGTCCTCTTGAGATTGATCACGCCCAGTATTTTGTTCCCCGCCTTTATGGGGACGGCCATGCCTGATTTTATATCCTGGTACTTTTTCAGGTTGGAGAACCTCTTGTCCTTATGCACGTCGCCGACGATGATGATCGGTTCGCCCGTTTGAGCCGCCTGACCGGCCACCCGTTCTCCCAGCTTCAACGTGATACCGATCTTCGACTCGAGATTCTCTCCCGCACCGGCCACCCCCTTCATCGTGATGGCCTTCCCCTCCCTGTCCAGCAACATTACCGAGGCACCGTCTCCGCCGACCGCGGCGAGCGCGGCGCGGATCAAAAATTCCAGAACCAGCCGCGCCCTCTCCGGGAGCCCCCTGTCCACAAAGACCTGTTCTCCGCTCATCCCCCTCCCCCTTGTTGATGTACACAGGCAACATAGCACGCATGACATCATTAATCAAGCCGTTCTCCGTTGTTTCGATCCGCTTCTTTCCCCGATCCGCTTCTTTCCCTTGTCATACAGGGCATGGATGCGATATAGTATCTGCGGCCAGTTGCGGTTGGGAAGACGAGGAGGAAGCGGTGAAGATAAAAATCAGGAAGATTCTCTGCCCCACGGATTTTTCGGATTTTTCCCTGTACGCCCTCAAATACGCGATAAGCTTTGCGGAAACGTACCGGGCGGAGCTGTATCTATTGCATGTGGTGGATCTCTTCCTCCACGATCCCGCCTATTTCGCGCCCTATGTTCCGGACAGGTCCATATTTGCCGGTTACGAGCAGGACGCGAAGAAGCGCCTTGCCGAGATCGCCGAAAAGCACGTGCCCAAGGGTGTTCCCACGGAGACTATTCTGAGGGAGGGGCGCGCCTTTGTCGAGATTGTGCGGTGCGCGCGCGAAAAGCAGGTCGAAATGATCGTCATCGCCACGCACGGGCGTACGGGGTTGAGCCACGCCATGTTCGGTTCCACAGCGGAAAAGGTGATACGCAAGGCGCCCTGTCCGGTATTGAGCGTGAAGCATCCCGAGCATGAGTTCGTAATGCCGTGAGGTTGGAGGGTCAATTTTTGCTACCGCGCAATGGTCAGTGTGGTACAATGTGCAACTTCGGGGCCATGAGGCCCTTGACAGACCAGAAATAAAGATCATTGCATTCAGAGGAGGATACACATGGCGGTCAAGATTCGAATGAGGAGGATCGGAAGGACAAACCGGCCCTATTTCCGGATAGTTGCAACCGACATACGGAGCCCGCGCGATGGGCGGTTTTTAGAGATCCTCGGGCAGTATGATCCGCTCAAGCAGGGGGTCAACTATACCCTCAAGACCGAGCGCGTGAAATACTGGCTCGGCGTCGGGGCACAGGTCTCGGATGCGGTCGCGGTTTTCCTCAAGAAGGAAGGACTTATCGGAGGAAAGCGCGTCAAAAAGGCAGCGGCACCGAAGAAGAAGCCCGAGGGAGCCAAGAAGAAGAAAAAGGCGTGACGGCCGGGTAGCGAGTGGCGGCAGGGAGAGACGGGGCGCGCGACGCGGAGGTGACCAGCATGAAGGAGTTCATCGAGTATGTGGTGAAGGCGCTCGTTGACAATCCCAACGAGGTGAGCGTAACGCAGATCGACGGTGAAAAAACCGTGATCTTTGAGCTCCGCTGCAACGAGAGCGATATCGGCAAGGTGATCGGCAAGCAGGGGCGCACCATCAAGGCGATCCGCACACTCCTCGGCTCCGCGGCGGCGAAGGCGGATGTCCGCGCGATGCTCGAGATCGTGGAATAGCCGCGCTGCCCTCCACTCATGGCATCTCCGCAGCTGACGATCGACGTCCTGACGCTCTTCCCCGGCATGTTCGCGGGGTATTTCGACGAGAGCATCATGAAGCGGGCCCGGGAGAAGGGGATCCTGGCCCTCACCATACACAACCTGCGTGACTGGGCCACCGATCGCCACCACGCCGTCGACGATACCCCGTACGGCGGCGGGGCCGGAATGGTAATGATGGTGAACGTCCTCCACGCGGCGGTGCAGAGCCTGCGGCGGGAGGGGAGCCGCGTGGTGCTGCTTTCGCCCCAGGGGCGGGTGTTCAACCAGGGGATCGCGACCGAACTCTCGCGGACAGAACACCTCATTTTTATCAGCGGGCACTACGAGGGATTTGACGAGCGGGTGCGGCATCTGTGCGTGGACGACGAGCTTTCGGTCGGCGATTATGTCATCAGCAATGGCTCTCTTGCGGCCATGCTCGTCATCGATGCGGCCGTGAGGCTCTTCCCCGGCGTGGTGGGGGATGAGCGATCGGTGCAGGAGGATTCGTTCGCGGAGGGTATTCTTGACTACCCGCACTACACGCGCCCGCGGGTATTCCAGGGGATCGCGGTTCCCGATGTGCTGCTCTCGGGGGACCACGAGGAGGTGCGGCGGTGGCGCCGCCGCGAGGCGTTGCGCAGGACCAGGGATCGCAGGCCAGACCTGCTCCCCTCCGCGTCCCTGACCCCGGAGGATCGTGCGTTTTTGAGAGAGTTCGACGAGGAACAGAAGAGAGGCAAGGAGAGTGATCAATGAAGATTATCGAAGAGCTGGAGCAGGGATATCTGAAGAAGATCCCCGAGTTCAGGGTGGGTGATACCCTGAAGGTGCATGTGAAGATCATCGAGGGGGACAAGGAGCGCGTCCAGCCGTTCACCGGTCAGGTGATCGCCCGCAAAGGGCGCGGGACCAATGCCTCGATCACGCTGCGGAAGATATCGTATGGCGAGGGTGTGGAGCGGGTATTTTTCCTCTGCTCCCCCAAGATCGCCAGGATAGAGATTGCCAAGCGCGAACCGGTGCGGAGGGCCAAGTTGTACTACACCAGGGCGCACAGCGGCGGCGCGGCGTAGTTATCCACTGATCGGTCCCGGGGCCGCGCTGCGGACGGAAGCGGGGATCGGCGGGAAGGTACGGGGGGCGATGTCACTCCTGCGGGCCGTCGATAGAATCGGGCTGGGATCGCGGGGCGAGCGGGTCGCCGAGTCGTTCCTCCGCGCGCAGGGCTATCGGATCCTTGCCCGCAATTACCGCTGTCGCCATGGCGAGATCGATCTTATCGCGATGGATGGCGAGGTGCTCGCGTTTGTCGAGATCAAGGGCAGGCGCGGGAACAGATTCGGTTCTCCCTTCGAAGCCGTTACCGCGGAGAAGCAGCGGCGGATCGCCCGCGTGGCCCAGCACTATCTCCTTGCATGCCGCATGCAGCGCGCGCGCGCGCGGTTTGATGTCGTGGGAATCCGGTGGGGCCGCACTGATGGTCACGAGTGCGCGCTCGTGAAAGACGCCTTCCGGCTATAGGTCCCCGCAGGCTGCCGTCCAGGGAGCATGGCGCTATGCGTTCAATTACCCGGCATGATATCCGCATCCTCGCGGCGCTGCTGCTCATCCCCTGCGCGGGGTGTTCGGTCGCCGGTTCGATGCAGCAGATCAGGGATTCCCGTGTCGCGTTCCGGGAGGGGGAGGCGGCCGCCGAGGAAGGCGACTACGACGACGCGCTCACGTCCTACATACGCGCCAGGAACATGCTCCAGCGCGCCCGTGACAACGGCTGCTACGTGTTCACCGGGCAGGAAAAATTCAGCGCCATCGACCGGGCCATAGAATCTCTCGAGAGTGCGGCGGTCGAGGATGGACTGGTCCGCATCGGCGGGCACTACGTGCGGGGTGAGGAGCTCTCCTCCGCGCTGACGGAGGAGCTGCGCGTGTTGTTCCGTGAGGGAAAGAGCCCCGCCATCCAGTGGGATCGGGTGGTTCCCGAGCACCTGGCCGCGACAACAACACCACGCGGGAACTCCTTCGACGTGCACGTCGCCGTGGTGATGAAAGAGGCCGGCGGGGAGGAGACATTCCCCCAGGATGCGTGGGCGCTTGTGCGCTTCCTCCTCGAGGGAGGCTATGGTTACGGCTTTACCTACCATTCTACCGATGCATTTACCAAACGTCCCTGGCTGGGTAAGTCGGTGGCATGGGGTGGCGGCGGGAATCCGGGGCCCGATGCCCATTTCACCGGTTTGAAAGACAGGATCCAGACGCTCACCGTGTCCGTGTACCGGGGGATCTACCGCCAATCGCAGGGGAAATCGATCGATAAATACGGCTTCGCCGGTCTGGAAGCAGTCGGCCCGTACTGGGCGGGCGAGCACTACCGGAGCTACACTCTCTCCCGTGAAGATGCGGGGCGCCTGAACTGGGCCGAGGCAGGGCTGATCCCCGACGAGACCCTCCATCGGCTGCTGAGGGTGAGCGGGACCGCGCCGGCGGGTCTCTAGAAAGGACGATGATTTCGGAGGAGGAGATAATGAAAAGGATCAGAGCGATGGCGGTGGCCGCGGGGCTCCTGGGGGCGACCGGATGCGTTATGGGGATCAACGAGAATGTGGTGCGCCTGCAGGCGATGCCCGCCTTCGACAGGTACGACGGGATACGCACGGTCGCCGTGGTGCCGTTCGGGGATTACTGGGTGACGCGCGGCGAGAAGGTTGTCATGGGGGTGCCGCAAAAGATCACCGTGGATAACGGCAAGATCCTCTGCGATATCATCACCGGCGAGCTCAAAACGCGCGTGAACTATAAGATCGTCCCGGCGGATAAGGTCGCAACGGTGTTCAAGAGGCGGAAGGAGAAGGTGTGGGGGCTGCTCCCCCCTAATGAGATCCAGCGGGTCGGGGGTATCCTGCGGGTGGATGCCCTGATCATGGGGCAGATCGAGGATATGTCGATTTACAGATACCGAACACACAACAATTCCCGCGTCGCGGCCCAGATCCGCATGGTCGACAGCGCGACCGCGGATCCGTTTTGGCTCGGCAGCTTCAAGGTCGACGAGCCGGGGAAACCCCACGAGGTCGCGCGGAGGGCGGTAAGGCTTCTTCTCGACCAGCTGCTGAGCAAGCAGGAGGCGTCCAAGGCGAACAAGGAGCAGCCGTTGCAGATTCTGGACCGCTAGGCGGGCGGGGAGGCGGGAATGGAGCGACACCGATGTGCGGCGTGCGGCATGGAACTCGCGGGGGAGGGCGTGCGCTACGAGGCCGAGGACGACTCTCCTCTCTGCGAGGAGTGTTTCCGTGAAGCCCGCCCCCGGCGCCGACCCGTACCTGCGGGATTCACGCTGCTGCGGATAGCCTCCATGGCACTGAAAATTATCTCAGGCGTGGCGCTCATCGCCGCCATCGGTATCGCCCATGGTGGTTACGAAATGGGAGCCGCTATCCCGGCGGCCGTGGTGTTCGCGGGGGGATGCCTCGCCCTGTTCTTCTTTTCGCTCGGTGAACTCATCCGGCTCGGACTCGGTATTTTTGACCGGGTGGAGCTCCTCGCCGAGGCCCTTGATCGTTCCGGACGCGAGCATCATTGATCGGATGTGACAATGAAGGCGGTGTGGGAATATCGGCCCGGACTGATCTGGCGGATGAGCGCCGCGCTCGCCGCCGGTATTATTCTCGCCGCCGGCATGTATTTCCTCTACATCCGCCTTTTCCCGTTCCGGGGTTCACCGGCGGGCGTATGCATGCACTGCGGGGCACACACCCGTTTTGAGCCTTCCGGATGGGCCGCATTCTGTCCCCGCCATGACGCGCTCATACCGGTCATCCCCCCCCTCCTCATCATCGGAGAAACGCTGAGCCTGGCGCTGGCCGCGGTCGCCCTCTGGTGTATCATCAGAACGATGGTCCATCGCGGGGGCCCCCCCGCGGCAAAGGCCGTCATGGCTGTCTGGATCTGCGCCACCGTGCTCGGGGCATGGGTATGTCATGCGGCAATGCCGCCCGTGACGCTCTTTCTGTTGTGCGCGGGCGCGCTCCTCTTCGCGCTCACCGCCCTCTATACGGAGACAATCGAGTCCCTCTTCATGATGCTGGCGCTGGCATGCGGGCTGGCGGCGGGCCTGGCGCTCCTCATCAAGCTGGTCGCCTGGATTACGATGGGATATCTGCAGCTGGTGTGAGCCTATCGGACGCGGGTGAATCGGCGGCGGCGGCGGTACGTTTCCATGGCCACGGCGATGATCCGGTCGAGGAGCTCCGGAAAGGCGAGGCCGTGTGCGCGCGCCGCCTGGGGGAGGAGCGATGTCTCCGTCATCCCCGGGATGGTGTTCGTTTCGAGGACGTGGATCCGGCGCCCGTCGATGATCATGTCGGTCCTGGACATCCCCGAGCAGCCGAGCGAACGGTGCGCCCGCACCGCGAGGCGCTGCACGCGGGCGGTCATTCCCTTTCCGATCTGCGCCGGGGTCACCTCCAGGCTCGCGCCGGGTGTGTATTTTGCGTGGTAGTCGAAGTACGCCCGGCTCTTCGGCACGATCTCCGTGGGGGGCAGGGGGAGGGGAGGCTTCCCCCCGGGTGTATCGAGCACCGCGCAGGTCACCTCGCGCCCCTTCACGAACTGCTCGACGAGGACCCTCCCGTCATAGCGGATTGAGCGAGCCATCTTCTTCGACAGCATTCGCCGGTTGGCGCACATGGAGATCCCCACGCTCGATCCGAGCCGTACCGGCTTGAGGACGCACGGGAAACCGATCTCACGGCCGATTTTCACGAGGAGGGCGTTTCGCTCACCCGGCCATTCAGCCGCCTCGACGACATGGTGCGTGGGCGTGGGGATGCGGTGCGACCGGTATATCTCCTTCGTTTTGATCTTGTCCATGGCGAGCGCGCTGGCGGTCACGTCCGATCCGGTGTAGGGGAGATCGAGGATCTCCATCATCCCCTGGATGGTACCGTCCTCTCCGTAGGGGCCGTGCATGCCGATGAACACGCAATCGATGCGCCGGCGCAGGAGCTCGCTCAACGCCTCGCCGACAGGCCGGAAGCGCCTGCGCGGGGGCGAGGTGCCGTCGCGGCGGACATCCCATCTTCCCTCGCGATCAATGACCACGGGCACCACGTCGTAACGGGAGCGATCGAGTCCTGCAACGACCATGCGCCCCGTGGCGAGCGAAATGTCGTGCTCTGCGGTCCGGCCTCCCATGATGACGGCGATCCTGAGCCTTTTCATCCTTGAATCCTTCGCGATCCCCGGATGCGTTTCCGGAGATAGTCGATGACGGCCAGCTGCTTTCGGAACGCGATGCGTTTCGGGAGCCTGTTCAGTGGGAACGCCTTTACCGCCGCGGCATCGTCGCCCGGCAGCATTGATCCCCCGGTCGCTGTGGCGAGGTAGACATGGACGACGGTGTTCTTGCCCCGCACCGCCGTGCTGAAGTACACGGCATGCAATGCATGCAGGCGGATCTCGAGGTTTGTCTCTTCCCGAACCTCCCTCACGGCGGTTTCCTCGGGGCTCTCGTCGTGCTCCTGGAATCCGGCGGGCAGGCACCATGCCCCCGGACACGGGGGGAGGCGGCGCCTGACCATCACCAGACGGTTTCCCATGAGGATCGCGACTGCGGAGGCCGAGGCGGGGTTCTTAAACAGGACCCAGCCGCAACGGGGGCAGAGCGGCCGGATCCTCCCCTCGTGGTGTCTCCTGACCAGCGCGCCGCCGCAGTTGACGCAGAACCGTTCGCGGGGAA
>JAPLCY010000265.1 GCA_026391995.1 Candidatus Auribacterota bacterium | reverse complement strand
GCACCACCGGTACGGCATATCGCTGAAACGACTTTGCGTGCTTGGTGATGATATGGTGCGTGATTTTGTGGCACTCATAAGGCAGGTTGCTCCGATGAACCTTGGAATCGGGGCGTGTCCTGTACAAGAACAAAAACTCCTTGTATATATGGCAGGCGTAGCCGTGTTCCAGTATGGCGGTCCAGAACTCCCAGTCCTCATAGCCGCTGAGAGCAGGGTCATACCCGCCGACCTGCTCCCATGCGCTCCTGCGGAACAAGGAGCTCACGCATATCCTGTTTTCGATGAGAATATCCTCGAACGTGCAGGACTCCGGTGTATATTCCCACTCCTCGCTTCCGAAGGCGCGATACCATACGCTCACGATGCCGACGCGGGGATCCTTATCGAGTATTGGTATCGTTTTCTCGAGATATGTCGGTTCAAGCAGGTCATCAGCGTCGAGGGCGACAATATAAGGAGCGGAGGCGCTGGCAATCGCGTAATTCCTGGCCGCGGAAACGTCTCCATGCGGGACCCTGAACACCGTCGTCTTCGGCCGCCGGTAATCCGACAGGAGGGTGTTCGTCTCGGCATCGGTGGAACCGTCATCGACAACGATGATTTCAAAATCCTGCACCGTTTGTGCCAGCACAGAGTTCACCGCCTCGTCGAGGTATCGGCCGAGGTTATAGCACGTCACCACGACGGCAACCCTGGGCGCTGCCGCCCCTGGAAATCTCTTGCCTGTAGCGGGAGATTGATTCATCTATGTCAATTTACGAGGCCTGGAAAACAGATACGCATCGGACGCATACAACCACGACACTTTGATATGCGGGATGCAGCACGGGTACAGACATTGAAAGACAGATTGCGCGGTGCTTACCTACCTCCACAATATGGATCTGATCATGCGCAAAGGCAATGCAAGCAACGCCCGCGGCGACCGGCGCGCCTCCATGATGGCCTCTGCCAGCTTCCACTGCCTGGAGAGACGGATATTGTTGAGCTCGTCGCGGAGCAGATTAATCCGGTGCTGCAGGGCCACGATATCGCTGTCTCTCTTCCTGATTCCGTTCGTCAGGCACTTGATTTCGTTCGTCAGGCACTCGATTTTGTTCGTCAGGCACTCGATTCTGTTCGTCAGGCACTCGATATCTTTGTCTCTTCGCCCAATCTCGGATCTCAGAAAATCGATATCCTTCTGTCTCCCCTGCTCGCTCTCGCGGAGGAGGTTCACAAATTTTTCGATGCGGGCGTAGGATTCAATCAGCGCCTTTTCCTTCTCCTTCACTCTCCTCTCCACGGCCGTGATATCGCGAGTCATCGCCGCGGGGGCCGGAGAAAGAAAAATCTTCTCCAGGACATCGATGGATTTTTCCCAGTCGAGGCGTGTGGCCGTCGCCATCCCGTTCCGGATCAGCCTCTGCCTGAGCTCCCCGTCCTCGATCAGCCTCTTCACCGCCTGCCCGGCGCCATTGACATCACCCGGCTCCACCACGAGCGCGTTCTCCCCGGGAAGGATCGCCTCGTCCAGTCCGGTCACCCGTCCGACCACACAGGTGCCCCCGCACGCCATCATTTCGAGCGGCGGGCCAAAGGAGCCTTCGACGGTGCTCATCTTGAGAAGGATATCGCAGCTCGAGTAGATCCTCTTCATCTCCATCATCGGAACCCCGGAGAAATAGCGGTCGAATCTCCACGAGGGGTCGGGCACGCCCTGCGAGCTCACATACCAGATCTCGCACGGGAGCCCCTCCAGGGCGCGGAAACACTCCGCAACCCCCTTTCTCGGCGTATCCGCGGGGCCCTCGATCAGCACGCGCGGCTTCGCGCCCTTCGGGGCGAGCGGCTCCCCGGGGTGAAAAATCTCGAGATCTATACCGTTGGGGACGTAGTGCGCCTTCACTCCGAATGTAGCCTTCAGCCACTTCTGAATCCAGCGTGCCTCGGTGATATACTCAAAGGGAAACCAGTAAGAATCGCGGGCAAATGAATGTTGGTACGCATCGGGGGGATAAAACCTCGTCTCATCCGACTGCACAAAATAGAATTTCCTCGGGATATTCATTGTGTACAGGTGGTGAGTCGTTCCCCACCATGTGGCTATTCCAATGTCGATATCGTCAGGGATGCGCGAGAGGGGGTACACGGGGACACGCTGGCCGGGAAACCAATCGATCCTCTCCTCGCCCGCAGTCGAGAGAATGCAGGTGTCAAAACCCCGGCGGGCAAGGCGGTTCGCGTGCTGGCACACCACCGCCACCCCGCCGCATATCGGCGCGTCAGCTATGAGGTAGGCTATCCTCGGCATGCTATTCCTGCTGGTGCTGCGCGGGGGCATGTTGTGTATCCCTCATTCCTTGCGACGGCCACGCCTGTCGTTCAACAGGTAGTAGTATATCAATGACTCGATCCGCCGCGCCATCTCCACCTCGCCGGGGAAACGCGTCACGAAATTATACGCATTATCGACGGTCCGTCGCCGGAGATTATCGTCCTTAAAAATCCTCGCCAGTCCATCCGCGATCTCCTCCGGCATCGTCCCCGTGAGCACCGCGTTCCCCTCCGACCCGTAATTCACGCTGTTGTCGTTATAATTCAGGTCCACCACCGCGCAGCGGCACGCCATCATTTCAAGAGGCACGAGCGATGGGTTTGTGGTCGAAAAGACCAGGCCCCCCCGCGCCGATGAGTACAATTCCGCCAGCTGGTCTTTCGTTTCGAGCAGCCCGCTGTTGACATGGGGGAACGGCACGGCATTCGAATCGATGAGCATGGATCCGTACAGCACGATCTCGACATCAGGCATCATCTTATTGAATATCGCCAGGCTGCATATCCCGAGGCCGTAGCAGCGCCTCGGATAATCAGGGCGGGCGAAGAACAGGAGGCGTTTCTTGCGCTCGACGGGGCGCGGGTAATAGATCTGCCTGTTGACCGGGAACATAAAATAGTGACACTCCATCCCGTACCGTTCGCGTATAAGCTGCGCACACCAGGGGCCTGAGCATATTCCCCGCAGCCCCATTTTGTAGGTGTTCTCAGCTATTATGAAATCCCCCCCCAGCGCCTCCGTCACGGTGAGCGGCTTGAAGTCCTGCATGAAGTACAGCTTGAGCGGGATGAGGGTGAACCCCTTCTCGCGGACGGCGCGCTCCAGCTTGCGGATTTCCTGGCGGCGCAGCAGGAGCTTGCGGGTGCGGGTGGGGT
>JAPLCY010000096.1:12080-28538 GCA_026391995.1 Candidatus Auribacterota bacterium | reverse complement strand
GGTTCCAGGATATAGTCATCCGCGCCGAGTTCCCCGGCGCTTATCTTGCCGTGTTCCTCCCCCTGACATCCCCCGGCAGGACAAACAGCCATCTGCCTCCCTGCCTGCCGGCCGGCAGGCCCTTCTGTCCTCACAGCGCCCCCATTTACCCTGCCAGGTTACGCTCAATTTCTGCCACCAGGGCCTCAGGAAAACCTTTAATGATCATGTACTGGTTAACAGGAAGAAATGCTTTGAGTTCGCGTTTAAAATCAAGCTTCCCGGATTTGACGACTTTCAAAATCTTCGCCTTCAATTGTGTATTCTGGATAAAGGTCTCCTTGAATGCCATGCGGCCGCGAAGAATAAAATAAAGATCATAAAAATCACGCGCCTTGCCACGCGTAAGACAGGCCTGTATTTTTTCAGCGACAAGAAGATTCTCCTGAAGGTGAATAAGCGTATAAGGCATAACGAGGTCGGATTGAATGAGTGTCGCTGTTCCCAGCCCCTTTTTGTCACTGCGCAGGGAGACTTCGACCTGAATCCGGCTTTTGTATTCGCTGGTCTTAAACAGAAATATAGCCAGATATCCGCCGGACGTGCTTTTTGACTCAACGATCTCGGTACTAATGCCCTCCATCTCTATCTTGGCAAGCGCCCCTTCAATCAAGGCTTCAATGACCTTAATGGTGATGTTCACACCGGTAAAATCCATGTCCTCGGAGAAGCGCGGGCTTTGCCAAATGATCCGTAAAGCCGTGCCTCCCTTAAAAAGCAGGCCGTCAGAACCTTTTTCCTGATAAAGTCGTGAAAGGAATAACTGCTGGAAATACTCACGGATGACGTTATCCGCTGTTGTTTGCCACGCTTGAGACAGATTTTGAACTTGTCCTTTTTCAATCATAGAATTTCCTTGACCAGTTTCAGCAGGCTCTTTCTGCCAAAAAGCCTGGCATATTTCACCACGGATTTTTTCTTTAACTTGCGGACGTTAAGGCGCTCGTTGAGAATTTTCCGCTTAAGATCGACAAAGTAAAGGTAATCCGCGAGGGCCTTTTCCGGCTCGGCGATAAGGGCAGTTATTCCCCCTATCTTTTCTGTTCTGTAGCCACGGTAGGCCTGTTTCTTAATCCGGGAATACATGAAGGATTTGTTATTGACGATAAACTCCCGAGTAATCCGCGTTGTAGCCGATGTTATGGCATAGACGGATTCGGGAATGATGCCGTAGCGGGCCAATGCATACTCAAAAGAAATATAACTGGGCGGGTAAAGCCGGTTGGCGATAGCCTCCTCTTGAGGCGGGTCCACGCGTAGCGCGTAAAGACCGTTTCTTATCTTAAGGAAAAGGTCATCGCAGTGGTCTTTGATGAACTCCTGGGTTGCTCTCAAAGATACGACAAAGAGGCGCTGGAAGTCCGATGGAGAAAACAACCGGATGCCTTTTGCCTGAAGTGACTGCTGGACATATATTGGTTTAAGTTTTCGCTCCATATAGCGCCAAATGTTAAATATGTATTTATAGCAAATATACCCTATCTCAAGGATTATGCAAGTTTTTTTATGCTGACAAAGGATATGCTGATTTGATATCAGATAAGCGGATATTTCTAATGCAGGCTTACTTTATCAATAATTTTATCTTGGCGAGGAGGGCTTGTGCTTCGAAGGGTTTCAGGATATAGTCATCCGCTCCGGCTTCCCCGGAACTTCGCTTGACGTATTCCTCCCCCGGATAATACGCGGTACATACGATTACCGGTATTCCGCGCGTGGACTCATCGGCCTTCAATTCCCGGCACACGTCCCAGCCGCTCTTGTCGGTCATCATGACGTCCAAAAGGATGAGGTCCGGCCTTTCCGATTTCGCGACCTCCTGGACGCACGCCCCATCCTCAAGCGTCATGACCTTATATCCGCTTTTCTCGAGCCGTGTCCTTGCCAGGCTCAGGAGATCCCCCTCATCGTCTACCACCATAATCTTCTTCAACCTGAAATTAGTGTCAGTCATTAGTGCCCCTTCCTCTCATCCCAGGATCTTCTTTACCATGCCGATCAATGCCTCCGGATCAAACGGCTTGGCAAGATGGCCGGCCGCCCCGGCCTCCCGGACTCTTTCAACGAGAGTCCTGTCAGCGGCGGAAATAAAAATTACGGGGATATGCTGGAGCCGTTTATTGCTTCTCAATTGCCTAGCAACCGCAACGCCGTCGATTATAGGGAGAAATACATCAAGGATAATAAGATCAGGGACAATTTGGCGCGCCAGAGCCAAGGCCTCCTGGCCGTCCACCCCGCCCAATGCCTCGTAGCCCGCTTTTCTTAATCTAATGAACATGAGCTTACGCAGGTCAGCGTCGTCATCAACGACCAAAATCTTTTTTGTCATATTCAGCCCCTGCGTTCCTTGATTGGCAACGTGAAATGAAATGCACTCCCTTTGCCTAATTCCGACTCCGCCCAGATTTTTCCGTTATGCGCGGCAATGAGCTCCTTGGAAATTGGCAACCCCAGGCCCGTGCCGCCCATTTTCTTCCCTCCGCCGCTATCCAACTGCTCAAAGGGCTGAAAAAGCTTTTGCATCTCGCTGGCCTTGATACCCGGGCCGGTATCCTCTACCGTCACACGCACCATATTTTTATCCTTGAGCGTCCTTATGGATATGCTGCCTTTTTCCGTAAATTTTATGGCGTTGCTCACTAAATTGGTGAGCACCTGAATAATCTTGTCCCTATCGAACCGTATCCTGGGTATGTTACCATCCGTGTCCACTACCAAATCCAGCTTCTTCCCTTTTGCCAGAATGTTCAGGGTATTACTAACCTCGCGTACTATCTCATTAATATCATTATCCCGCATATCATATCCCATTTTTCCCGATTCTATTTTCTGCGCGGTGGTTTTAAATTCTGCTGCGCGTCTTCTCTCCTCTTCTGCCATCTTTAGATCGGTGAGATCGTGAAAAATCCCCATGAGATATCTCTTCCCGCCAATGATGACAGCTGTCGCATTAATGTCGGCATAAAATACACTGCCATCTTTTCTCTTAACGGGCATATCCCTGGACAGGCTGATTGTTCCTTTCGCCTGCTTTTCAAACTGACCAATAACATATGGGAGGTCTCTTTCGGGATGAATGTCCATGATGCTTAATCTTTTAATTTCCTCAAACCTGCAACCAAGCATCCGGCATATCGCCCTATTACCCATATAGAATTTCTTGCTTTCCTCGTCGGCTAATAATATTCCATCCACTGCGTTGTCAAAGATGGTCCTGAATTTTGCTTCGGACGCTCTTATCTCGTCCTCGGCTTTCTTACGCTCAGTGATGTCAACATTGACTTCCGCCACCAGCCAATTGCCGTCTTGATCCTGAAAGGGAATGCTGGTTACCTGTATGGGCCGGTTCCCCTCCTTTGACAGAATCTCCTCGTTCACCACAATCTCCTTTGTGGCCAATGCTTGTGCGACCCCGCAGTGGGGGCAGGCCTCTTTTTTGCCCATGAAATATTCGTAACATTTTCTGCCGGCATGGGCCCCGTAGACTTTTCCCCATTTGGGATCGATGTACACCACATTGAAATCAGAATCGATGATATCGAGGCCGGTTTTTGTGGCTCCGAGGATGAATTCAATCCGCCTATTCAGGCGGTGCACCGCGTCTTCAGCCTCTTTGCGTTCGGTGATGTCCCAGAAGATGCCGAATAATCCCTCGACTTTATCCTTGTCATCCTTGAGACATGCCTTCAGGGTATGGACATACCTCTCCCTGCCGCCATGAGTGTATCTTTCCTCGATCTCCTCCGTTTTGCCGGTCGCCATGATCCTTGCGTCATCCGCTTTGTATTTGTCGGCCAGTTCCCGGGGGTAGAGATCATGATCCGTCTTCCCGGCAATTTCTTCCGGCGTGATCTTTAAATCCCTAGCGTAATTCTCATTACAGGATATGTACACCGAATCCCTGTTCTTAATGAATACCTTTTGGGGAAGATTTTCAATAAGCGTCCTGTATTGATTTTCCTTTGTCTGCGCCAATTCCTTCTCCATCCGCTTGCGCTTGGTAATGTCGCGGATGTTACATTGGATAACTTTTGCCTTGTTGACTAAGATAACTTCCGTATTGATGCTCAGACCTTTTTGGTTTTTTACCGGTGTTTCTTCGTAATGAACGATGCCATCCCTTTCCAGTCTTGACACTACCATTTGGAAGTCGTTTTCATCATTAACCGCGCCAATCTCCCACAGTTTCTTTTTCAAAAACTCCTTAGGGGAATAACCCAGCAATTCCTGGGCAGATGCGTTAGAATTAAGAATGTTGCCTCCAAGTTTATGAACAAGCAATAAGCCGTCCCGCGATGTTTCAAAGGCCCTGCGATAACGCTCCTCAGACGCCACCAATTCTTCTTGTAAACGACTGCGCTCGGTAATGTCTTCAATAGCCATGAGAATCAGTTCTTCTTCTGCTGCCGCTCCTCCTCTTACCCCTGCGGCTATTACCCCCGCTATTTCCCCGGGGACCCGCAACTGGCGGGCATTCACGAGCACGACCCGCTGTCCGATGTGCTCAAAGGTATGCTCGACTTTATAATTTTTAACCACTTTTTCCCTCGGTATGATCTCTCTTAAAAGCTGCAGCAGCTTGGGGATATTCCATTGCCTGTCACCCAGATCAGGAAGCGGTCGACCTATCGTGTCTTTTTCTGCAACCGCAAAGGTTGCATAGAACGATTGGTTGGCAGAAATAATTCGCAAGTTTTTATCCAGCACCAGAAACGGCTCTCTGAGTGTCGCGATAACACTATTGCCATATTCCAGAGCTATTTCAATTTTCGACTTGACCTTTTGCTTTCTATTTTTCATTCTTCAAGCCCTCCGGCAGAACCCCCGATACCGACAATGGGAAAAGGTCTTGCGTTGAGAGCCGTGAACATGATCTTTTTGTCTTTTGAAGCTACTCTTGTTTCATTTTTCATTTTCCCCCAAAAACAAAAATACCCAAGGCCTGTATTTCTACAGGACTTGGGTTGCCTCACCACGACCGATTACACCGCCTACACTTGCATGTGCACGATGCATGAGGTCTCATAACGTGTTTAGTATACCAAGTATTTACGAGTTTATAAACATACTTCTTTCCCCCGAAATTCAGAAAATACCGAGGAATCGCGCCCTGCCCTTTGAAGCCTCGCGCGCGTCCTCGAGTTCTTTTTTCAACTCCTCGACCTGGCAGGCGTGCCGCGCGCCTTCCCTCTTCTGCTGCTCCTGAGCGGCGGCGACAAGGGCTGACATCTGGGCCACTTCGGCCGCGGTCCGGCTGATCCGCATCCTGTAGTGGAGCGCGAGACCGAGCGCGACAAGGATGGCGCACGCGAGGGCGATCATCGCCGCGGAATTATGCCGTCGGGAGCCCGCGGGAGACGCGGCGGCGGGCACAGTGCAAAAATGGGCCCCTGGATCGCCATCCATCACGCTGCGGGCCCGGTCGAGGACAGCGCGCGTGCGAGCGAGGGCCTCCTGAGTCCCGTCTGGCTCCGGCGCAGCGTGCCTCATAGGCGGGCATTCACCATCTTCTCGATGGCCGCGCGGGGAACGGAGCCGACAAGCCGGTCAACCTCCTTGCCGGCCTTGAAGAGGACAAGGGTGGGAATGCTCATGACGCCGTGTGCGGCGGCGCTCTGCGCGGCGCCGTCAATGTCCACCTTGCAGACCTTGAGCCTCCCCTCGTACGCGGCGGCGACCGCCTCGATCACCGGGGCCAGCATGCCGCAGGGGCCGCACCAGGCGGCGAAGAAGTCGACCAGGACGGGCAGGGGGGAATCAAGAACCTCGGCCTTGAAGCTGGCGTCATTCACGCTGACTGTATTCGAACCCATTGGATAACCTCCTCCGGTCAATCGTCTGACTTCTGTCTCAGTACTCTCGAATCAGGCCCTTGATCCTCAGGCTTTATCCCAGGGCCTCGTAACGGGTCCCATGGAGATAGCATCCCTCCACCCTTCCCCCTGCCTGCCCTGCCTGCCGGCAGGCAGGCGGCAGGCAGGCTCCCCCTCAAGCTCGCTCGCCTATGGCGAGGGGGGAGGGAATGGGCCCTCAGGCTTTCGACTTAAGGCCGCGCGTGAGGTACTGCCTCATCGCCGGCAGCTTGCTCTCGACATAGGGGCGGATGAACTTCCTGTCCGTAATAGGATTACAGCCGAAGATGCAGTAGGGTTGAATCGGCGACGGCGGAACGGCGCCACTCAGGGTGATATGGTCCTGTGAGAGGTCAGGATGCTCCCAGAAGGGATGGAGGCACCGTATTCCGTAGGCGCGGGCGAACCGGTCCGCGGGAATCATGTAGTCGGGTGTCTGCTCCGGGTAGTAATCCTGCGCTTTCTGGAAGCCGTCCGCGAGCTGGGCGATGCCGTGACGCCTGCAATAGATAATCGCCCCGCACAGCATCGCGAGCTTGCACCCGCAGCACACCAGGTTGCCGCGCCCGCCGTACTTCTTCACGTCGTCCACGAGCGGGACGATGGCCAGATCGTGAAAAAGGAGTGTGGAATCGAGCAATTTCCACACACACCGCCCGGGGAATTGCTTTGTGATGAGGTGCGCCTTGAACTCGGCGAGCTCCAGCCATTTCTCCGCCCCGTTATCAAAGGTGAGCAGGTGCGCGGCATACCCCTTCTGCAGGTAGTACACCGCCGTGGCGGTGCTGTCCGTGCCCCCCGAGAAAAGGATCGCGATCGTTTTTGCGCGCTTCATCTTATGCGTCTCCCGATGGCATGATCGCCGCGCTATCCGCGCCGTTCGGCCATCTTCTTCTGCGCCAGCCTTGCGCCCTCCAGTATCGCCTCGTAGCCGGTGCAGCGGCAGAGGTGGTGGGAGAGCTCCTCCAGTATCTCATCCTCGGAGACGTCCAGCTTCCTGGTGAACAGGGCGTAGAGCGCCATGACGATTCCGGGGATACAGTAGCCGCACTGGACGGCGCCGGCCTCGATCAGCGCCTCCTGGATCGGGTGCAGGGCCGTGCCGTTCGACATTCCCTCGATGGTGACCACGCTCTTCCCGTCGAGCTTCTTGGCGAGATACACACAGCTCCTCGCCGCCTCGCCGTCCACCACCACGACGCACGCGCCGCAGGAGGCGTCGTCGCACCCGCGCTTCGTGCCGGTGAGGTTCAGCCTGTCCCGCAGGACGTCGATGAGCTTCTCCCATCCTTCGATCTCCACGCTCTTCGCCGACCCATTGACCGTAAAGGTGATTGTCTGTGCCATTACCGTGCCCTCTTCGCCGTGATCGCCTGCAAGACCTTCTCTTTGGTGAGCGGTATCTCGCAAAAATCCACGCCGATGGCGTCATGGACCGCGTTCAGGATCGCCGGGGCGACGCCGATCACCGGGTGCTCCCCTATCCCCCGCGCCCCGAACGGCCCGATCTGCTCCGGGGTCTCCACGAATTCGACTGTCTGCTTTTTCGGCGCGTCCAGAATCGTCGGGAACCGGTATTTGGAAAAGTGCGGGTTGACCGCCTGGCCGTCCGGCGTGAACTTGAGCTCCTCGTGCAGCGTGGAGCCGATCGCCATCATCACGCCGCCGGTGACCTGTCCCCTGATCTGCCGGGGATTGATGACCTTCCCCACGTCGAAGCAGGAAACGAAGTGGTCGATGAGCACCCTGCCCGTCGCCTTCTCGATCCTGATCTCGCAGGCCTGCGCGCCGAAGGTGTAGGTGATCCCCATAGTCCCCTGCCCGCAGGCGTCCGGGTTTGACTGCCGGGGCAGGCGGGCGTCGGCGGTCGTGTGGACCACCTCGCCGACCGTCACCCCATCGTCATAGGTGTAGCCGCGCGCAAGCTTCGTGACGGCGACCCTGACGCCCGGATCGTGGTTCAGATAGATTGAGTCGCCGTCATACACCAGCCTGTCCTCGTCAACCCGCAACACCTGGGACGCGGTCCTCTTCATCTGGGCGATCGCCTTCTCGGCGGCCCTGAGGATCGCCCTGCCCCCCTGGATGGTGAACATCGATCCGATCGTCTGCCATTCCCACGGAGAAAATTGCGTGTCGATCTCCGTGTAGACCCTGATCCGCTCCGGGGAAATCTTCAGGGCCTCGGCGGCGACCTGTCGCACGACCGTCCTGAGCCCCTGGCCGACCTCGGCTCCGCCCATGTTGATCGAGACGCTCCCGTCGCTGTTGAATTTCAAGTAGCAGCTCTTGGATGAGAAGGACGCCCCCTTCGGCGACTTCATGAGGGCCGCGAAGCCGCGCCCGTAGTAATACCGGTCGTCTTCCGCGGGCTTCTTCTTGTTCGCGAAGACGATGCCCCTGACCCTGTCAGCGCACTTTTTCACATCCCCGTTCGATTCCCACAGGCGCTCCCCGAGCGAGGTCACCTTGCCCGGTCCCAGGTAATTCTTTTCGCGCAGGGCGAACGGATCCATCCTGAGCTTCCGGGCGAGGATATCCATCATGCGCTCCATGGCGAACTGCGACTCCTGATGCCCGTAGCCGCGGTAGGCCCCGACGGGGGGCGTGTTGGTGTAGACCGAAAGCCCCTCGAGGTGGCAGTGCGGAAACTCGTACGCGCCGGTGGAGTTGTGAGTGCAGGCGATCAGGACATGGATGCCCGTGTCCATCGAGGCGCCCGTGGAGTGGAGGATCGTCGTTTTAAGCGCGGTGAGGGAACCGTCCTTCTTCGCGCCGATCTTGATCTGCGTCCTGAATCCGTGCCCGATGAGCGTGCTGAGGAGATCCTCCTTCCTGGTGGCGACCCATTTCACGGGGCGCCCCGGCACGAAACTGGCGACATACGCGACCGTCTGTTCGATGGTGACGTCCGATTTATACCCGAAACAGCCTCCGATCTCGGGTATATGCACCCGCACGTCGGATATCGGCAGTCCATAGACATGGGCCATATCCTCCCGGACGATGAAGGGGCATATGGAGGACGACCATGCCTCGATCGTCTTGTCTTCGTGGAACCAGACAATGGCGCCATGGGGCTCGATGGCGGCGGATGAGCTGAACGGGTAGTTGAACTCTCCCTCGACCACGACCTCCGCCTCGGCAAACCCCTTCCCGACATCCCCCTTCTTCAGGGTGTAGCGGTTGGCGATGTTGGTACCCGGCACCGGTTCCATGCCCGGCAGCCGGACAAAGTTCGGGGCGTCCTCGTGGATCAACACGGCGTCTTTCTTCAGGGAGTCGCGGGCGTCTATGTACACCGGGAGCGGCTCGTAGACCGCCTTGATCTTCTTGACAGCGAGCTGCGCCTGGTGGACGCTCTCCGCGACAACGGCGGCCACCGGTTCGCCGATCCAGCGGACCCGGTCCACGGCCATCGGCAGCCGGTCCTTTATATTCTCCCCGTACCGGAACCTGCACTCCCTCCCCGTGACCACCTTCACCACACCCTCGCATTTCTCCGCCTCCGAGGTGTCGATGGAAATGATCTTCGCGTGGGCATACTCGGGTCTCAGGAACGCCGCGTGCAGCAGCCCCGGCAGCCTGATGTCATCGAGAAACTGCACCCTGCCCGTCGCCTTGGGCGCGGCATCCGGGCGGGCGATATTCTTACCAACGTATTTGAGGTCCATAGGGTGTGTATCTCCTATACAGGCGCCAGGTCGCACTGCCCGCCAGTCATGGGGGCATCTTGTAGCATATCTCAACGATTCCCACCAGCGCAATAATTAGCGCAATAATCATCGCGCGGTAATGCGGCAAGAGCCCAAATGTGCCCTCTGATGGGGGCCCCATTACATCGCGCGATGTCCGCTAATCGAACAGCATCCTCACCCCGGCGCCGGCCACGATCACGAGCAGGAGCGCGGTGATGATTACCTCCTGGCCGCCCGAGAGCAGCTCTATGAGGAGCGATATCCCCAGGACAACGGCGATGACTCCGGCAACGGGTGCTCTCCTCTTCTCCTTCTCGGCGAGGTACGATAGCGCAATCATGATCGCGCCGACGCACAGCAGGATGACCGGGCCGTAATACTTGTGCACGGTAAAGTATGCCACCGCAAATGCGACCGCGCTGGCGATGAGGACAATACCCTCGTGTACGTGCGATTTTTTCTCTCCCATGAGATCCCCCTTCCCTATGAGAACCTGTTTTTCCCCTTCATTCTATCAAAACCGCACCCCGCGAGGATGCAGATGACCGGCATGATCGGATGCCTGAAGCGGCTGTAGGCGCTGAGGCCCCCGGAGATCAAGATGAGATAGCACACCGCCGCCGCACAGGCGAAGAGCTCCGGGCGCGGGATGCGGCGTGCACAGAGCCCGGCTGCGGCGAGGCAGTAATAGCCCAGAAGTATGACGCCCAGCACGAGGCTCGTCCAGAAAAGGGCCGGGTCGCGCCGCGGGAGTCTTGTGATCCCTCCGACCAAGCCCTTCTGTGCGACCGAACCCCGGATACCGTTATCTCCGGGGCCAGGGCCGAAAAGATTGAGGAGGTCAGAGGGGCCTGGCCCCAGGACTGTTCGTGCAATGCCTTTAAGATACAGAGCGGCAAAGGTCCCCGGATTCCCCGCGATAATCCGCCGGGCCTCGCCGGAAATCCATTCCAGGCGGATCCGCTCCGGCACGCCCGCCAGGCCGGGATGCCGCTGCATGAACATCCGCGCGTCTCCATACCCCATCCGCCGCTGCATTTCGTCATAGGGCACACCAGCATGCTCGGCCCGCACCGCGGCCGCGTGATAGAAGTAGAGGTTGATCGCGCTTATGGATGAAAATCCCCTGTATCCAGCAACCAGGTAGTTCCGGATCTGCCAGGGGGCGATGCAGATGGCGCTGATAGCAAGATAGCACACGCACTCCGTACCGCGCCTGCGGACCGCCGCGCCGTCGCGCGGGATGAGGAGACACGCCGCCAGCGGCAACGGCATCCAGTAGGCGACCGGGCGGACATAGACCGCCGCGGCCAGCGCGCAGGAGGAAAAAACCAGGGATGCCGGACTGCGGCCCCTCATGGCTCGCATGAGAAAATAGAGCGCCGTCATCAACAGCGCGGAGAACAGCGTCTCTGAGAGGAGGAGGCTGCAGAAGATCACCGAGAGCGGCTCAAACGCGCAAAGGAAACCTGCCGCGGCCGCGGCGCGCCCGCTCCCGACCAGGAGGAGCGTGGTGCGGTAGACGAGCCAGACGGTGACGCACCCGAGCGCTATTTGAACGGGTATCGTCACCGCGGCTACATGGCCGAGCGCAACCCCCGGAACCAGCAGGAGCGGGAAACCCGGCGTCCGGGTCAACTCGGCAACACCGCCCGGAGAGAAGGTGCCGCCGGCTTCAATGGCCCGCGCGCAGGAAAGATAGCTTCCGGTATCCGGTGAATAGAAACCGGCTGTATCCCCCCTCACGAGATAGGAGGCGACGGGCAGGGCGAGGCGGAGACATAACGCCGCGCCCAGAATCCATATGATCGGCGATCTTTGGAACACTATGTAATCCCTCAATTACACGGGGGGATAATCAAATCGCTGTAAATTTATGTATGATTCTGCCGCGGATTTTCGCGGATCAAGAATATTTAGTTCAAAATCAGCGTCTATCCGCATGTATCCGCGGCTACCCCCCCATACCTTCCCTATTACACCATTACCCGATTCCTCCCCTTGACAGTTCACCACGGCGTCAATTATACTACACGGACATGGACAAAGGAGGTCTCATCGTGAGAAAAAAGAGATCGGCTAAAAAGTCGAAGAAATCCCTGAAAAAAGCCGCGAAGAAGGGTGCGGTAAAGGGAATCAAAAAGAGGGCGCGGAAAACCCTCGCCCCGCGAAAGGAATCTGCCATGCCCGTCGCCGAAGCAAAGCCGGTGTATATCGCCCCCAGGAGAATCGATATCAAGAACGCCGTGTGCGCGCTGCTGCCGCACATCGATCCGAAACTGATCAAGGCGCTCGACTACTGGGCGCTCTACACGATCCACCAGGACGTGGTGAAAAGCGGCAAGGACGCCGAGGCGCTCGCACGCACACTGATCAGGGGATACAACCCGGAAAAGGGGCAGGGCGTCACCTCCCCGCGCGCCGCGGCGGGAGAAAAGACCTCCGCCGCGACTGAGAAGGATGACGAGCGCGCGGCGCGTGCGGAGGATCTGGCGCGCAGGAATGAGGAATCGCGCAAGAAGACCGTTGACGCCAGGGATCGCGCGCGGGCGGCGAGGGATCGCGCGCGGGCCGCGGCCCAGGCCGCCAAGGTCAAGGAGCGCGCCGCCAGGGCGGCCGCGCGTATGAAGCGGATCGCCGCTCGCTACAGGCCTGCGGCGAAAACCACGGTCCCTGTCGTGACCTCCGCGTCCGCCAAGGCACACGCCAAATCAGCCGCCGTGAACAGGCCCGCCCCCGGGGCATATGTTCCCCCCGTGCGGACCAGGATCAAGGACGAGCTCGCGACCCTCATGCCGATGATCAAGCGCTCGGACCTCACCGGCATCGACTACTGGGCGCTCTACACGATGCACTCCGAGATCGTCAAGTCCGGTCGCAATCCCGAGGACATGGCGCGGAAGTTCGTCAAGGGCTACACGAGGAGGAAGTGAACCGCCTCGCGTTAAAATCGTTGAGATAGCCGGCGCAGAAGTCGAGCACCCCGCGCACGCAAAGCAGCGCATCCCCTAGGGTGCGCTGCTTTTTTTCAAGCCCTGCTGCGTGCCGTGCGCGTGCAGCCGTTGTTCTCACTCCGGTGCCCCGCGCACGGGCGATCTGAGCTGTTTGACCTCACCCCGTCGCCGTTTTTCGTCCAGCATCCTGGCACGCGCCTTTCGCGAGCGCCGGCGCTTCTGCCGCCGGATCTTCTCACGTAGTTGCTGTTCACGGCTCAACTTCCCCAACCGCAATGCCTCGAGCTTATCGGCAAGCCGGCGCCGCGCGAGGAAACGGTTGAGCGCGCGGGAACGTGAGGTCTGGCATTTCACGGCGATACCGCTGGGACGATGCCGCAGGAATACGCAGGTTGATGATTTGTTGATGTGCTGGCCACCGTGCCCCGATGAGCGCACAAACGACTCGTCGAGGTCGCGATCCGCCACGCCGAGCCGCCGCAAACGCTCGGCGAGCTCACGCGCCTTCTGAGAGGAGACTGAAAAAAGGGACATGCTTTTACCGTAGAGCGGGTGGGCATGACGCGCAACGGCGCACCAGCATTCAGCGCACAACGCTGCGGATATTAAAAGAGAAACACCGCCGCGGCGACCACGGTGGTATAGTTGCCGGAGGGGGCGATGATCGCCGACTGGGTCACGTTCATCGCGCGGACCATCTTGTTGGAGATCCGGTAGACCTCTTTCTGCTCATCCCAGCTCTTGTCCTCGTCAAACTCCATGCCGAGGGTGGTGGCGAGCATTGCGACCGCCATATCCTCCGCGTTGCTCCCGGCAACCTCGTCCGTCTCTCCGTAGGAGTGGTATTCGCTCAGGTAGCCGTAGAAACCCTTCTGCGGGACCGCGCTGCCGACACTCGCGGCGATCAACCGGTGCGGTTCATTGGAGCAGCAGCGCGCCAGGACGGTGAAGGTGATCATACCGGGTACGAGCTCGCCGAGCCCCTTGCTGCGCGAGATGATCTTGCAGTCGGGCGGCAATATGCTTGATACCGTGACCAGGTTGCATCGCTCGATGCCGGCGTCGCGCAGCGCGAGCTCGAATGAGCGGAGCTCTTTCTTGTGCGTCCCCACGCCGTTGGTGAAAAACACCCTCTTGGGTACCAGCAGCATTTTTCTCCCTCCCTGGACCGCTATTGTTGTAATCGCTGATTGATAAATACGCTGATACACACGTACATGAACACGCGTACTGAAGTGTGCGTTACAGTGTGCGACGCTACAGGCGCGCTACAGCGTGCCCCCCCAACCCTCACCCGCGAGGGGGGAGGGAATATGAATCGAGGGCCTCCCTTAAGTGACCCATCACGATCCCTGACGATTATTTCTTCCTTGTCTCCGTTGACTTGATCCGCGTCAGCTTGTCCCGAAATATGTATCCGATCAGGCGATAGACCAGTTTCGCCGCCAAAAAATCAGGGGCCACATTCTGCGGCATGGGGCAGAGCTCGACCACGTCTGCGCCGACAACCCGTCTCCCCTCGCACGCCATCCTCAAGATACCGATGACCTCGTACCAGTTGAGGCCGCCCGGCTCGGGAGTGCCGGTGGCGGGCATACAGGCGGGGTCGAACACGTCCAGATCGATGCTGATATATATTTCCTCCCCCAGACGCGAGGCAATTTCCTGGGGGTGCACCTTGCCCGACGCCAGGTCGGCGGCATAAAATGTCTGGACCTCGGAATTTTTCAGGAATTGCTCCTCCGGCGCGCTCATGCTCCGTATCCCCACCTGCACCACCCGCCCCATCTCGGAAGCGCGGCGCGCGGCGCAGGCGTGGCTGAACGGCGTTCCCTGGTAAGAGTCTCTCAAATCGGCGTGCGCGTCGAAATGCAGTATGGAGAGTCGGCGGTGCTTCTTTCGCACGGCCCTCAGGGCGCCTATGGTGATCGAGTGTTCGCCGCCGAGAACAATGGGGAGCTTATTGGCCGCGAGCACCTCGCCCACCGCCTCCTCGATCACCTCCATCATGAGCTCCGGCGAAGCGGCTGAGGTTTCGAGCTGCTCCTGGGTGTGAATCCCCACCCTGAAGGTCTCGGTCTTCAGCTCCTCGTCGAACGTCTCCATGTTCATGGAGGCGCTGATGATGGCGGCGGGGCCGCCCCGGGAACCGGCAATGTAGGTCGAGGTGAGATCATACGGCACGGGGACAATGACAACCCGTGACTGACTCCATGATGAATGTTCGGGGGACAGCCCGCAGAAGTTGTACGGGACGCGACACGCTCGCTCGCTCACTGGTTCAGTTCCTTGACGCGGTAGATTGGGCCATTTCGCAGCGGGTGCAATAGTATGAATTTTATAATTCAAATGCAAGAGGATTATCGGGATTTCACTGCCCCGCGGTCGCCATAAGCCCCACCAGCTTCGCCTCGATCTCCTGTAGCTTCATATCGGCGCCGCCATCGCCGCCGCAGATCAACTCCCGGGCGCGCGCCATATCCGCGAGCGTGGTGGTGACGGCATCGGCCTGCGACCCATTGACCATATAACTCCCCCTGCGCAGCTTTCTCGCCGCGCGGGAGAGGGTCCACGACGCCCGGCGCCGGCTGCCTCGATTCAGCATGCCCCGGGCGTGGGCGACGAGGATCCTGGCTTGCGCGATCCGCGATGCGAGATATGCCCTCCGCAGCGCATCCGCCGCCTGGTCGAGAAACGCGATCGCCTCCCTTCCGTAACCCTTGCGCTGCGCTGTCTGGGCATCGGCAATCCGCGCCGCCGCGACATCGAGACACTTTTGAAGAGGGTCGATCCTCAGAGAAGACGCGATTGCCTCCGCGGCGGCACGCGCCTCTTTCCATTCATCCTTCTCGATGCGGGCGGCGAGTTCATCGGCCTTCGCCTCCGCCTCTCCGCACTCCCAGACCCTTGCGAGCCGCCTGATCCCGGCGCGCAACGCTGCAGCCCTCTTCATCGCCCGCGCGCCCATTCTATCCTCAACCGCCGCTCCGACTGACCCGAGGAGCTCCAGGCAGCCGGCGTTCGGCATGTCTCCTTTGGCAACCTCGATCATCCTGCCGCTTGCCCCGATAAGCACGCGTGTGAGAAGCTGATGATTGGTGTCGATGCACTGGGCCGCTTCCGTCACGAGGACCGTGGCGTCACAAATCTCGCGCGGGGCGGTATCGCCGGCGTAGTCGAGGAAATATTGCCCCGACGCGCCCCCCGCCCCCATGGCCATGCACAACATGGTCAGAACTATCGTCTGAATTTTCACCCTCGCACCCCTCCCCGAACGGGCGCCGGCCGTTACTGATTGGCGAACCTTCCGCTGTAGTGCCCGCGCCCTATGGTCTTCTCGAAGATGAACTGGCAGATCTTCGTCCCCGGATGCACCGCCAGCGGTATGGGGCTCGCGTTGTACATCTCGAGCATCTGGTGGTTGGAAATCCCCGGGTGCATGAACGACGCGGTGATATGGACCAGCAGGCCGAGCCGGGAAAACCGGCTGCGCCCCTCGAGCCGTCCGCAGATGTCGTCCGGGAGCGTGATCTTCTCCACGGTCTTCGCCAGGGCCGACTCGCCCGGCATCAGCACGAAAAAGTCATGCACTGTGATCGTCTCGCTGATCATGCGGTGGTCGGTCTCGTCGCTGATATGGAATACCTCGCGCACCTTGCGGAAGACGGTGAACTCGGTCCCCAGGTGCAGGTCGATCGACCCGGGACCGATCTGGTCCGGCGAAAACGGCTCAATCTTGATGACCCCGTCGCCGATCAGGCGCTCAAGCTCGCTCTGCGCAATAACGCTCATTGCTCCTCCTCATTGCATTGACAGCACTCCCGCCAGTATAACACGGCGCGTGCGGCACGCGCAGAAAAAAGCTCATCCCCGGGCCGCAGGGGCGGTGAACGGCGCCGGGGGCGACTGCTT
>JAPLCY010000096.1:0-12074 GCA_026391995.1 Candidatus Auribacterota bacterium | reverse complement strand
AGCTGGTCGAACCGGTCGATCGTATGGGTCGGCTCGCACGACGCCTCGCCGGGCTGTGAGACGTTCCGCCGCTGGATCTCCGGCGCCGAGTAGGAGCCGAGCGTGTCACGGAATTCCTTCGGAATGATCGTCCCGTAGCGCGCCCAGACATCGGCGATCCCGAGCTCGCGGGCAATGCGGATATCCTTCTTCACACTGTCCCCCACCACCAGCACCCGCTCCGGCCTGAGGCGCTCGTCCTCAAGGATTCGCTGGATCCCCCTGGTGCTGGGCTTCTCGAAGCTGAGCGGCAGCTCAATTACGCGGTTGATGAGCGAGCGGTTGTATCCCATCTTGATCCGGTTCACAATACCGTCATCAAGGGAGGTATGCCTGGGCACCGGGTACGACTTGAGCGCGTACAGCGCCGTGAGGTACTTGTCTGTCTTCAGATGTTTCAGGCGCTGCTCGGCGGAAAACAAGGGGGCGTCGCTCAGGCCGATGATGCGAATCCCGTGAGTGCAGAGCACGTGGAGCGCCTTGTGAACGCCGGGGTAGAGGTGCAGGTGGGTCCTCCGGGCCCGGTTGAACGAGAAGCGGGCGGGGTTGACGACGTGCTCCTGGAACCATCGATAGTCGCGCCGGCGCATCTCCTCGAAAATGTCAGCGTCCTGGAGGACAAAGGCGTATTCGTTGGTGTGATTCGCGCTGAAGACCTTGCGCATCGATTCGATGATTGCCTCGCGGGTGAATCCCGTGACGCGGCAGAGGGTGTCGGTCATCGCCTCGAGGCTGGGAACGATGTACTCGATCCAGCTGTAGAGCGTATTGTCGGCGTCGGTGATGACCGCCTTGATCCCCTTTAATTTCCTCATCTCAATCCCTTTCCGACGGAACCAAGGGCAAGGGTTCGGGAGAGACGGCGCGCGCCCGTCCAAATCCTGGCCCCACAGCACGACATGCAGGCTGTAGTGTACCCTCATGACCCCGATTACACAATCCGCGCATCATACGTGGCAACAAGACGCCATGCCTTGACAATTATTGAAAAAGATTTTTGGCGATTGCATGCATCCGCCCCTGATCACCACTTGAAATATTTCCATGAGAGGAAGACGCCGAAGACGGAGACCAGCGCCAGGCTTACAATGAGCCAGAAGGCGGCAGGATGGCCCTGAAGCGGGAGGGTCACATTCATCGAGAAGATCGAGACCACGAGTGTCGGCACCATGATCCCGATGGTGATTATATTGAGGAACTTGATCAGGAGATTGAGATTGTTGCTCACGATGGAGACGCGGGCATCCATCAGGCTCGCGAGGATGTTCGAGTACACCTCCGCCTGCCGGCAACATTGGGTGTTCTCGATGTTGATGTCGCCGACGAACTCCGACTGTTCGGGCGTGAGGCCCAGCTTTCCCTCGTTGGTCTTGATCTTCTCGATAAGTGCGCCATTTGTATTGATCGCGTTGAGATAAAACACGAGGCTCTTCTCCAGCGTAAAGAGATTGATCAGGTACTTGTTCTCCATGGCCTTGTTTATCTTCTTCTCGAGCTCATCGCTGATCATGTTGATCGCCTTAAGGTGCCCCAGGAAATGGGAGATCGACTGGTAGAGGAGCTTGAGGAGAACATCCTGCAGGGACGCGCATTTTAAGAAAAGCTTGCTTGCGAACAGATCGATATTCTCCGTCACGACCAGTATCAGGCGGTCCTTGAAAAGAAACGCGCCGACGGTGGACACCTTGAACAGATAATGGTCCCTCGCCGAGTAGTTCTTGGGGACCTTGAATATCACGGCGGCGTACCCTAGCTCGAATTGCAGCCGGGAGAGCTCCTCGGGATCGAGGGCGGACTGCACCATGTGTTCTTCGATCTGATACTCGCCTACCAGGGCATGCTTTTCCTTCTCATCGGGATTGACGAACACAAGAATGGGGCTCTCCTTCTCCCGGCTCTCGACGATCCCCTCCGGCGTCATTGTATAGTGGACCAGCATTGTCCCTCCCTAATTGGGGTCAAACCTTAACAATGATACAATTTATGCGCGTAGGAGAGTCTTTTCGACTCTCTCCAAACGTTCTCGCAGTTTGTCGTCTCCCTTCAGCTTTTGCTCTATATTCTTTATCCTCTTCCATTCCTTTTAGATGATCCTCATAAACCCACTTTAGAAATTCGTCCCCACCCAGTACGCTGCGAGCCTTCTTCTCATCTAAAGGATTTCTCACCCCTTTTCTTAATGCCTGTAACACAAAAGATTCATAACTCTTTCTGCATCTTTTCCCTTTTGGGCCGATCATGCCCAATATCACCTCGTCATGCAAATAGAGGGTAGGCTCAATACCTAGATAAGTTCTATAACTGCTCCAGGGATAATTTTTTAATATTGCGATCTTCTGTTCCAAAGTGGCCTTCTCTAATTTGGCCACCCGTACAGGATTGAGATGTACGTATCGACTGAGTTCCAGAAGATAATTATCGGCATCTATAAGTATCGCCTTATATCTCCCCTGGTAAAGATGCCCTGTTCTCGCGTGCCTTCTGTTAAAATATGTTATGTAGGCTGTGTTGAACTTCTGCATGAATCTGTTCAAATTTCCGAGCTGCGTTCTCAACAACAAGTGGAAGTGATTAATCATCATCACATAACAATGCACCTCCACCCCAAACTCACTCACGCTTTCTTCCAATATCTTCAGGAACTTCCGGCGATCTCCGTCATCCCGGAATATTGTCGCCTTTTCGTTGCCACGACACGTGACATGATACCATGCCCCCGGATAAATGATTCTTAGAGGTCTTGCCATGTCTTTATAGTAGCAGAGTTTGGGGCAGGATGAAATGTTAATTGTTAAGGTTTGACCCCAATTGAAAAATTGCCACGCCGCCGGCCCGGTATATTTCCCGAAGGTATGGCGCGCCCTCGAGGGCGAATCGCCCCCTCATCCTTTCAAAATTACCGAAGTAAATATAGTGGATCCCCTTCTCTTTCAGGAATTCCCGCTTGGCACTCTCCTCTCCCGGGCTGAAGAGGAGCCAGTCAGCTATCCTGGCCTTCTCGGCGAACTTCAGCGTCTCGGACCAGTGCCCCACGTAGACGCGGTTCCCCGTGTACGCGGGCAGATAGAGTCCGCTCTTATACGTGGAGAGGATGGGGGCGTCTTCGTTATGCTCGGTCATCATCCATTTCATTGCCTCCACATCTCCTTCATACATGTAAAATTCGAGTGGTTTTGTTTTCATATCGGTGATACAACTCGCTATCTTGACTATATTGGCGGGGGTTGTCAGCAGGAATATGCCTGCCATGACCACGACCTGCGCTCTATTACTCCGGGGACTGCTCCCCAATACCCTCAAAATGGCGGGCACCAGTCTCCGGCACGTCCACCGCGCCGCCAGGATGCACAGCGGGACGTGGACTGCCGTCGAGAGCCGCCGTTGGAATGAGGTGGGCACGTAGAGGAGCACCGCCACGGCGAGCACCCACACAGCGAGGAGCCAGTCTTCGCGATTCCCCCTCCTGAAAATCCATACTATCTCGGGTATGGCAAGTAATAGCACGATACCGTAGCCGATGATGTAACTCAGCGGGTGGGGGGAGAGGAATTTCTCCTTCGACCACTCTATGAAAACAGGCTCAGTTTTAAAGAGATACACCATGTACAGAAAGGCCGGGAGTGCCGTAACCGCGATCACGGCGCCGGCGGTTATGGCCCGCGCAGCCGATCCTTTGAACTCAATGAGCATCACCACCACGTATGCGGCCAGCACTATGGCGACCGTGGCAACGTCGACGGGGTGCACCAGGCTCAGAGCAAAGAGAGAAAGGCCGCCGTAAACGCTGTGCAGTCTATGCTTCTCCCTGATCGCCTTGAGAAAAAATCCGAAGGTGAGGAGCATGAGCAGGGCCGTCGCGGCCTTCTGGGGCACCGAAAAGATAGTTTCGAATGTGATCGTTTCGGCGATCCAGTAGTCAATCGGCACAATATTATAATTTTGGAACAGAATCTCCCACTGACGGGAGGGTATCAGCCAGCATAGCCCAGACGAGAACGCGCAGAGAGCAAAGGCGAAGATGCGCTGCCGAGGATCCGGAATGAACAGAGAGATGAACCAGTAAATAACATAGAAGAGGAGAAAGGCGTAAAAGGCTATAGTGATGTAGTATATCTGGAGCAGCGTGACCCTGGACACACGCACGGCCTGCCCCATAATCCACGTGAAGGGGTTGAAAAAGAGCGGACGCTGAGGCTCCAGGGTGTGGTCGCGGCGGATGAAAAACTTGCCCTCGGAAGCCTGCTGGATGTAGGAAAGATAGACATTCTGATCGTAGGGGTGGTCCGCAAACCCCATGAAGATCATCCCCTGCGGCACATGGAGATACCCCCAGATATAGGGAACGAAGACGATGGCCACCACGGCCAGGGCAATCATTTTCACAACCGCTTTGTGCATCATTATTCTCTTTCCGCCTTGTCTCTAATGACGCCTGCAGAAAGGCGCATACCTATTTCACAAATCCATGCTCTCTCAGACATTCTATCATGGCCGCGGCGACAACCCTGTGGCCGTATGGTGTCCAGTGCCCCACCTTTCGGTGCACAACCGGTCTGAGCCTCCCCTTCAGGCATGGCTCGAGGTCAATGTACAAAATATTCTCTTGACGGCAGAAGCCACGGAGGAGTGGTGAGTACTCGGACGGGATGTCGGTGATGACGAAGCGCGCGCCGTGCTCCCCGCAAAGATTGTCAATCCGCTTCAGTAATTTTTTCGTCAGGGCCATGTTTTTCTCGAGCATGGACACGTCGGGCTGAATATTCGTAGCTCCCGACCCAGCCCATATGGGGTGCGCGAGCCTGAAGGTGATCCAATTATATAGATGGGAGCTCGTGAGAAGATTCGCCCAGAACGACGGTGGTGTTTCTCCGGGCCCGCCATAGGTGCGCGCGAGCAACGCTTTTTTCATCCAGTAGTCGCTGTCACACGGGACAGGCGTATTTTTCAGCACCAGCGCGCTCCCTTCATCCACGAAAAACGGCTTCGGTTGTATGCCGTCAATAATCCTGGCATTGTTCCCCTCAACAACATCGTTACGGTCAAAGAGGAGGATCACGATGTCCGGGCGATATTTCACCCCTTCCGTCTCCAGTACAAGCAATTCCTGGTCGGTGGAATAGCCTGCCTGGGCGAGATTGATCACCTCCCACCCGGGTAGCCGCTTCTCCATGATGTCCGAAAATCGCTCCTCCGCCTCGACCCCCCACCCCCACGCCGTCGAATCGCCAAGAACGATGATCCTCTTCCTGTCCCCCTTGTCATACGACCGGTCCCGGTCCCTGAACCCGCGAGAGTTGTTCACGATTTTGTGTTTGAAATCAGGAAGGATAAACCACGTCTCCAGATTCGGCACGCCGGCATAGCCCAGGATCGGATGGTACTGGTCGGGGAACGAATGGATTGTCTCAGAGGTGTAGTCGGGGAATGGAGCGAGGAGGCGCAGGGCAACTTCCCCCGCTGTAAGCACCACGGCAAGGGTGATGAGCAGCGCCAGCAACCTCTTTGTGAGGGATAGGGGTGTTCCGAATCTCACGACTTCCTCGCTATTAGTTCATAAATGAACAGCTTCCCACCATAGTATGGCGCCACGGGCACCAGTATAAAATCCCGTTCTAGTTCAACGCGGTTGCGCGCCCACCATTGATATGTGAATCCGTCCATGTATATCTTCTTCCCCTGTGCCAGGAGCTGCCTCAGGTAGCCGATATTCTCCCCGGGGACAACAAGCGGGAGGTTCTTCTGGCGGATATATTCGACCCCCCTGGCAACGGGCATGTACGCGCGTTGCGTCCCGTGTATGAAATAGTGCGTCACATATACCCCGTCAATGCCGGATATGAGCACGGCATCCTGAGGAGCCAGTGAATCCAGGACGCGCAATCCCTCGTACCACCATGTCGGGGCGCGGCCGCTATAATCGCCCCCCGCAAAAGGCCTCCAGCAGCCCCATGCGGTGACTGCAATAAGGGTGATCACGCCGACCCGCATAAAGCGATGATGCATACCCTGCCCACGGGACAGCCTGATGAGGATAACAATGCCATACGCGGCGAGGACGCACATGAACGGGATGACGGGCAGGAAGAATTTGGCCATCTGGTAGGCATAGAACAATAGCACGCTGAGCGTGACAAGGATGAAAGCGACGCTCATGGCGCCGAATATCCTGATGCCGGTCCCGGGCCGCTCTCCGAGGAAGGAGGGACCGCGCACAATAACCAGTGTGGCGACGGCGACGGAGACGGCTGCAAGGATGCAGAACGGGTACACTGCCGGACACTCCACTGTTGCCGTCCCTGAGGCAATGAGAATGACTGCGGCCATCGCGCAAAACGCGACTGAAAGAACGACTCCCCATGCAAAGAGTTTATTTTTGAATAGGCCGCGAGCGCACGCGAGGGATGCTGCACCGCCGATACACGCACAGAGGAGCACTCCGAAAAAGTAAGGTGCGAATAGCGTGGGCCAGCTCAGGCCTAAAAAATGCCACATGAAGTAAACTATGTTTCCGCGTTCATCCCCACGTTCGGAAACAGCGGTATTCGCAAATGCATACCAGAAAGAAAAATACCGGCTCCCTCCCTCCCATCGCTCCCAGTAGTTGTAGCCATCCTTGAACATGCTGCCGAATGCCGCAGCATTATATGCAAGAACCGGCGAAAAACCGATGATGAAACCACCTGCCGAAAGGGAGAGCGAGCATATCGCCTCGCGCATCCTGCCCCTGGCACCCAGCAGGCAGGCCAGGGCGAGCGGTACAACCGTTATGCCACTCAGCATGTGGATGGCCGCCGAAAAACCACAATTGACTCCCGCAAAAAACCATAGCCACAGGCGTTGTCCCCCAACGTTCGCCGCTCGCCACGCCAGCCAGAGTCCAGCGACAATGAATACATTCGAAACCATATCGCTGATGAGCACCTGGCTGTACCCCACATAGAGCGGAGCTACCGAGAGGAGAAGCGCTGCAAGGAGTGCCGTGGGGACGTCGAATACTGAGCGGGCGAAGAGATACACCAATAGAATGGAGACAAGACTGGATACCAGGACCACATAAATCGCCTGATGCAAGGCTGCGCTGCTCACACAATAGAAGAGTGCAAGAATGAGCGGGAAGCCGGGGGGATACATGAGGGGAAGCTTCAAGTCATTGATATACACCCGCAATCCCTTATGATGGGCGAGGTTATACCCCGCCACGGCATACTGGGCGGAGTCGGGAACGATCGCCAGGTCCGCCAGGCAGTACGGGTCCGTGTACCGCAGTTTGAATGCCAGTATCAGAATTCCCGCAATCAGGATCCACTCGATCAGTCGTTTCATCGCTGTTCGTTATTATATCCCATGTAGCAGGATAAATTCAAATCGCTTCACAAGCGGGACCGGAATTTGTATAGTAGGATTCATGCAAAGCGGAAAATTATCCCCGTTACGCATATCCCTGCTCATCGCCGCCATGGCCATCACCGCGGCCATCTACGCATATACCATCTTCAGCAATTTCTGCATGGACCAGGACACCCTCAACTATGTGGCATCCCTCCAACCCCTGAAAGACAAGATGACATTCCTCAACTGTATTGCGATAAGCGGCTGGTTTGCGAAATTTCATCTACTCATGTTTTCTCTCGTCTATCTCGTTACCAGAATCTGCTCCTTCTGGGGGCCGTGGGACTATCTGATGGGATTTAAAATCTCCACGCTCATCAGCGCGCTCGCCACCATCCCACTCCTGTTCTTTATCTGCCGTCACACCATGCGCCATTTCTGGATCATGCTCATCATCAGCCTCATGCCCCTCTACGTGCTAGGTTACTCGTGGTTGATCACCACCTGCGACGACAACGTCATCGCAAACTTCTTCAATCTCCTCTTCGTCATATCCGTCCTTGTCGCAACGGGTGCAGTGAAGGAGGTGGCACGGGAGAAGCATCCTATCGGCTGGGCATTTCTCGCGGGGATCGCCGGCGGGCTCAGCGTGGCGGCGCACATGAAAAACATCGTGGCACTTCCCCTTATTCTCTCCCTGGCGTTTGTGCGTCCCCCCTCCCGCAGCACGCGCCTCCGCGTAACCCTGGCGGGTCTCGCCGGTCTGCTCTTCTGCTTCGGCTCTCTTTACGGGATATACTGGATCCAGAGCGTCGCCGAGCCCGTCTCCTCGAAACTGGACTTCTGGGTCTTCCACAGGGTGCCGGGAAGATTTTATCTTACCCCGCCGCGGTGCTCGCTCACGCAGCAGATCCATCTCGCATTCATCGGTATCCGTTCGAGCCTATATGGTTTTCAGGAGATTTTCATCAATACCGATTGCTACGATAGAGACATACTCGGCTACCTGATCGTTGCTCTCTTCTTCTGTATCTATTTCGCCGCAGCGTTCAGGACAAGAGAAAGGCGCGCCGTGAAAATCCTTTTTGCCCTCTTTCTGCTCGACGCCGGCCATTCGTTCCTGTACGACACCTGGGTCGTGGAGCGCTGGGACTCCTTCACGCTCCCCGTTTTCATCACTATCGGGATCTACTGGGACACGGTGGTACAGGGCGGTATTCGTCCCCTCCGCTTCTCCGCGCTCATGCTCGTCTTCTTGGGGTCGCTCGTCTGGAGCAACATACACAGCACCTGCCTCCTCATCGGCATCACCAATAACTCAATCCCCTTCCTCCCCTCGGCAAAGAAGTGGCCCTACGAAACTATCTGGTACTTCTACTTCGACCACAGGGGCCTCTATGATCTGGCGAAGACGGCGGATTCCCTCTTTGGAGAGGGGACATATTTCCTCATGCCCCGCCCCGGCCATACCATGGGGGGCCCCAACTCCCATGTGTACGGCATTTTTAATCGGTACCTCAACCTCTACTCTCGTGCGTATAGTCAACGCGGCATCGAGAACACTCGCTTTATCAGCCCACTTGTAAATGAGGGAAAGCTCAAAAAACTGCTCTACTTTGATATGGTAAAAATACCCTGGTATGTCGGTACGGCGAGAAGTTGTATCTTATTTGATCCGACGACAACAAAGACGGTCTACGAGAACAGCCAGATGGTAATCAGGGAAGCGTCGTTCGGCGTGCTGTCTCCCCCACAGGGCTCCGGTGCGCGCTGATGCGGGCATGTCAACGGATATACTTCTTCCACAACATAAACTTCAGTGCATTGTAGTAGGCCCAGAATCGTGAAAAGAACATTTCACGGGGATGGCGGAGGAGCTGTGTAAAGAACGGTAATCCGACATAGAATTTTCTGTAAGCCTTCCTGACCATGGTTTCCATCTCTTCCCTTGTGAGCCCCGGATAATGGGGGGCACCTTCTTTGAGCAGTCCCTTTTCTTGCAGCTCTGTGTAGAACGGCGTCCCGGGGAAGGGAATCATAAGCTGGAACTGCGCGGTGTGCGGCCTGATCCCGCAGGCCCCACGGCAGCCCTATCCCCGCCTTCAGCATGGCCTCCGAAAGCTCGATCAACCTCTCTTCCGGCATGGTATCATCCTGCACCATGACTGACTTGATTTCCGGCATCTCGCGCGCGATGTACCGGAACTCCTCGATCACATTGCCGGCGCTCCGGGAATTATAGACGGGCCCCTTCACATATGTATGCACCCAGAGACAGAAGGTGCACCTGCCCCACATGCACCCCCGCCCCGTGAGTCAGTCCACGAACGGATACGGTTCCGACGGCGTCCTGTACCTTCGGAGATCCAGATGCCTTTTGAAGAACCGCGACACGAACGGGATGGCGTCCAGCCCCGCCCTCCCGAGGTATTGCCTCTCCGGGTTCCGGACAATCTCTCCTCCCTCCCGGTACACAAGGTTGGGAATCCCTGCCGGCTCTCTCCCCTCGACCAGCTCGCGGACGGGGAATTCGAACTCGCCCGTTACCAGGCGATTGACCCGGGCTGACTTCGCCAGCGTCGCCTCTGGGGCGATGGAGGCGTACGGCCCGGCGATGACCGTCCCGCAACCCAGGCGCTCCGTCAGCCTGTCGGTGAATGCAATGTCGTTGTCCTCGCTCAGCCTGCCGGTGTACACCACCAGCCAGTCCGGCATGAAATCCTCCGCCAGCCTCTCCGTCGCACGATGATTGAGCTTGCACGCGGGGGCGTCAACGAGGCCAACCTCATGCCCGCAATTCTCCAGCCATGCGCCGCAATAGCCGAGAAGGATCGGGTACCACTGCGTCCCGGAAAGAGACACAAAATCGCAGCGGGCGTTGCGCATGTAGCCGGGCAGAAAAGGCGGCGAGAGCAGGAGGATTTTCATGGCTTGATCTATTTCACCGCGATAATTCTCGTCAGGGGAGCTAATCCCCGTCGAAACGTCCTCACACCGAATAACCGGTCCGTCACCGGCGACAGCCCGAACCAGTGGTAATCACATGTCACCTCTCTGAAGCCGAGCCGGGCGAGAAGCGACAGAATCGTCCCGGAGGGAATGCCGCGCCGGTGGTATTCCGAATAGTCATACAACTCCGCCGAAATGTTTTTGAACGCGCGACGGTATCGCCTCTTTGCGTTATTGAATAAATGATATGCCTCAATCGCGAGCCTGAAACGCGAAAAGAACAGCTCGTCCATGTCGTGGTCGGAATAGTACACCCCCCCGGGGGCAAGCACCCGGTGGATTTCCGACAACAGCTTTTCATATTCGAAGCAGTGGTGGAGCATGGCGAACGTGACAACGCAGTTCACCCGGCCTCCCCGGATCGGAATAGAGTCGGAATCGGCGCACAGTTTCACCGGCGTGCCATCGGCAATTGACCGCAGTATAGAGCAGGAGATGTCAACGGCATATTGCCTCCGAAAATACGCTTTTGCCACCCGGGCCACAAAACCGTTTCCACACCCCAGATCCAGCATTGATTCCGAACCGGCGCGGCGCGAAAGCATCTCCATCCGCCCGGCAACGTACCCGGCAAGCCGCTCAGACCTCCGCCCGTCAATTGACTCATAGGCGGCCCCCACGATATCGTAAAAGTCACGGTTGGCCCGCTTGACATGGCATCCGAGTTCGTTCATGTTATCTCAGATCAGGTTATGTTCCCTGTAATACTGAAATGCTTCACGGACAGCGTCCTCAAAACGCTGCACCGGACGCCACCCGAGCTCCCGTCGCGCCTTCCCGGCGCTGAAATACTTATAGCCGAACGTCTCCTTCAAAATCTGGGGGGTCATGATATCCACCGCCCCACCCCCGGCTGCCGGCCGGAGCGAACGCAGTTTGAGCGCCCAGAGCGCCGGGTAATATGCAAGCCGCGGGAGGGGGAATCGCGGAGGGGCCACCCCCAGGGTAGCGGCGATCCTCCTGACCAGATCGCCGTATCCCATGTTCTCCGTGCAGAAAATGTAGCGCTCTCCCGGCCTCCCCTTCCCCGCGAGCAAGATCAGCCCTTCAACAAGATCGCTCACGGAGACAAAAGTCGTTCCCCCGGGGGGAATATATTTCATCTTCCCGCGATACACCGATTTGATGATGCCCCCCGAGTTGAGCCTCCTATCCCCCCGCCCGTATACCGTGGTGATATTGGCGATAGAGACATCGAGTCCTTTCTGCACGTATTTCTTAACCTCTTCTTCCGCCAGTTTCTTTGTGTACGCGTATATATTTTCTTTTTTGATCTCCGGCTGGGCCGTTTCATCCAGTATCGTGTCACCATCCGGCGAAAAGCCCAGCACTGCACACGCACTGAGATGTACAACTTTTTTTACCCCGGTTCGATATGCAGCCTCAAGCACATTTTTTGTCCCGATCACATTAACTTGATAACTTTTTTCAAAATCCCTTTTGTCAAAGGAAATATACGCCGCGCAGTGAAAAAGTGTATCGCATCCCTTGAGTGCACTGTAAAAACTTTCCAGCTGCAGCACATCCCCCCTGACTGCGTTGAAACGGTCGTGGGTGTACGGCATATCCTTTTGGGCAAGCGCATATAGCTCAGCACCAGATGAGATCAATCGCGCGGTCAGGTTACTACCAATAAAGCCGGATGCCCCCGTGATGAAGATCGCTCGCCTGCTGATCACCGTTCAGCTCCTTATACG
>JAPLCY010000090.1 GCA_026391995.1 Candidatus Auribacterota bacterium | reverse complement strand
CGCCTCCCCCAGAGGGCACCACAAAAGAACCCCATGACAACCACGTGTGAGCTCACGCCGACCCGCTGCGCCATTTGCGGCACGCTGGGCAACGCCGTCGAGCTTTATCCGGCGAATATTGATTCCCGCGCCTTCACGCCGGAGGTATTTTCAGCCCGGAGGCTTCCCGACCGGGTCCGGTATCGTACGGTCAGATGCACGATCTGCGGCCTTATTCGCTCCGACCCCGCAGCCCCGTCGCAGCTCCTGGCGCGGCTCTACGGGCAGAGCTCCCTTACCTACGCACCGGAGACTAGCGATTTGAAGCGCACCTATGGCCGCTACCTCGCCATGCTGGAACGGTACGGAACACGCAAGGGATCGCTCCTCGAAATTGGGTGCGGGAACGGCTTTTTTCTTGAAGTGGCGCGCGGCCGTGGATACACCGCCGTGATGGGCGTCGAACCGAGCGCGGATGCCGCCGCCAGGGCGAGCGCGGAGATACGCCCCCATATCACGCCCGGCGTGATGCGCCCGGGGCTCTTTGCACCAAATACCGTTGATGCCATCTGCATGTTCCAGGTGCTGGATCACCTTCCCGCACCGGGGGAGGTCATAGACGAGTGTGTGCGGGTGCTCAAGCCCGGGGGCATACTCCTCTGCCTGAATCACAACATCGAGGCATGGTCCGCGCGGTTCCTGAAACACAGGAGCCCTATCATCGATATCGAGCACACGTACCTTTTCTCCCCCTCCACTCTCTCGCGCCTCCTCGAGGCGCGCGGTATCACCGTCCTCAGGACCGGACGAGTGTACAACCGCTACCGGCTCCACTACCTCTGCCGGCTCATCCCTCTCCCGCTGCCATTGAAATGCGTTCTCCTGAACCTTCTCGCGCGCACGCCGTTCGGGAGGATACGTCTTGCAGTTCCACTGGGGAACATGTATTGTATTGCGCGGAAACCCTAACACCTGTATGAAATCTTCTGTCGATATCTTCAACCGTGACGCGTTATTCAAGGGCGGGTATCGCTACACGACCGGTGCGCAGCTGAGCTGCCGGATGGCGACCCAGCGGACGCTCGACGCGATATTAAAGACGGAAGCCATCGCCGGCCGGTCGGTGCTCGACATCGCCTGCGGAGACGGACACTACACCATCCGTCTCTGGGACTCCGGCCATCCACGGGCGCTGACGGCCGTTGATGCCGCGGAGCATTCCGTCAACGTCGCGCGATTGAATATAGCTGACAGACCGATACGGTGTGTGGTGGCGGATGCGCGGTCCCTTCCATGGCCGGATAACAGTTTCGATCTCGTGCTCATTCAGAGCGTGCTCCATCACGTGGATTACCAGTGTGAAATTATCCGCGAAGCCTTCCGCCTCGCCCCGCGCATCCTCATCCACGAGCCCAACGGGAACAACTTCGGCGTTAAGATCATTGAAAAAGTATCCCCCTACCACCGCGAGCATCGCGAGAAATCATACACGTCTCACCAGCTCCGGCGATGGATCGAACAGGCGGGAGGAAAGGTGTCCTCGGTAAAGTTCGCGGGATTCGTGCCGATTTTCTGCCCCGACTGGCTGGCCCGCGTCATGAAAAAAATCGAACCCCTGATCGAATATACGCCGTTCCTTAACGCCTGCGGATGCGCGGTGGTCGTCCTTGTCGCCGCACGGGAGGATCGATAACAGGCAAGCGTCTCAAACAGACGCCGGCATGCAATCTCCCTTTCGCCGCGGCGCTCGGGAGGACACGTTGTGCAGTTCCTCCGGAGAACATGTGTTATATTGGACTTAAAACATAGGGCACGATATATCAAGCGATCAACGCCATAGAGCCGGAGGCGCGACGTCTATGAAGCGCGTGATGATCACGGGAGCAACCGGTTTTGTGGGAGCGAACCTCGCCCGCCGGATGCTGCGCGAAAAACATGAGGTACACCTCCTGCTGCGCAAGGGATATCAGGCCTGGCGCATCGAGGGTATCAGGCCGGCGGTAAGCACGCACGAAGTCGATCTCGGAAACCCCGGACAGCTCGACCGCACGGTGGCGCGCATCAAACCGGACTGGGTGTTCCACCTCGCCGCCCACGGGGCCTACTCGTCACAGACCGATCCCCGCGAGATGGTGCAGACCAATATTGTCGGGACAATGAATCTGGTGAGCGCCTGCATGAAAACCGGCTTCGATGCGCTCATCAACACAGGCTCGTCCTCGGAATACGGATTCAAGGACCACGCCCCTCCAGAAACGGAGTGGCTCGAGCCAAACAGTCACTATGCGGTCACCAAGGCATCCGCAACGCTCTTCTGCCGGTACACCGCCCAGCGCGCGAAGCTCCCGATCATCACGCTCAGGCTGTATTCAGTGTACGGGCCGTATGAAGAGCCCACCCGCCTCATGCCCACTCTGATTATCAAAGGCATGGAGGGAGTTCTTCCCCCCA
>JAPLCY010000369.1 GCA_026391995.1 Candidatus Auribacterota bacterium | reverse complement strand
TGTCCTCTCGGTCAAATACCGGACCGTCACGCGCGACGGCTTCATGGTGGGCGGACCCATGTATGTCCTCGAGCGGGGGCTTGGCTGCCGCTGGCTCGGGATGGTCTTCGCCGCCCTCACCGCGGTCGCCGCGTTCGGCATCGGCAACATGGTCCAGGCAAACTCGATCGCCACGCTCGTCAGGGACACCTTTCACGTCTCGCCGTGGGTCACCGGCATCGCAATGACCTGCCTCACGGCGCTCGTCATGATCCGCGGGATCAAGTCCATCGCGCGCGTCTGCGAACTCCTGGTGCCGTTCATGGCGATCTTCTACGTCCTCGGCTGCCTCATCCTGCTCATCATGGGGGCGTCCACGATCCCGCACACCGTGCTCCTGATCCTCAAGAGCGCTTTCACCGGGCAGGCGGCCATGGGCGGTTTTATCGGCGCGGGGATGAAGGAGGCGATCAGGTTCGGGATCGCCCGCGGCCTTTTTTCGAACGAATCGGGCATGGGAAGCGCGCCGATCATCGCCGCCGCCGCCCAGACGCGGAACCCGATCCGCCAGGCGCTGGTCTCCTCCACCGGCACATTCTGGGATACGGTGGTGGTGTGCGCCATGACCGGGCTCGTTATCGTGAACTCGGGGGAATGGGTTCGGGGACTCGGTGGCGCCACGCTCACCAGCGCGGCGTTCGCCAAGATCCCGATGGTCGGCCCCGCCATCCTCACCGTGGGGCTCTTCACCTTCGTCGCTTCGACCATCTTCGGCTGGTGCTACTACGGCGAGAAGGCGGTGGAATACCTCTTGGGCACGGGCGCCACGGCCCCCTACCGCAAGGCATGGGTGGGGGCGGTAATGCTGGGGTCGGTGGTGTCGCTCCCCTCGGTCTGGTCGTTCGCCGATATCGCCAACGCCCTCATGGCGATACCGAATCTGATCTCGCTCCTCCTCCTGAGCGGCGTGGTCGTGGCCGAGACGCACGCGCACCTGTGGGATACCCGGAACGGCCGATCAACTCCCCCCGGTTCATGATGCACCCGTGCGTTTTCTGCGGTAGTGGTACTTTTCATATCAAAATGGCATAGAAATTGATAAAATTACGCATGTTCCTGTACCTGTAATAGGATCGGGGTCGGCTCTATGCATCATACAACGAGACTCAATACGCAGGAAAAAATAGAGGCGTGGCTTTCCCTCTGCGATATCACATTTAATTTAATGAAAGATAATCTGAGTAAAACCGAATTTCTGCACAAGCTGGAACGCATGCGGGAGGAGAAGGTAAAGGCAACTCATTCCATATTGAAAGGCATCAGCAGGACGGCTTATGCTAAGTGATATTTTAACACGGTCGCTTAAAACACTTGTAACACTTTGCCGGAAGAAGGAGATCCGCGTCGTATTGATGGGGGGCATAGCGACGAGCTTCTATGCCAGGCCGAGGGCCACCTACGATATAGACGGTATCATCGATTCCGAAAAACACGATTTGGATAAGTTTTTACCTGCTGTCACTAAATTGGGTTTCGGGTATGACGAAAAAAAACCCGTGAAATTCATTCATGGTTTGCCATTTATAACCTTGTTCCATAAGAAACACAAATTATACGTTGATTTATTTATCGCCGAAACCGTTTTCCAGAAGGGTATAGTAAAAAGGGCGAGAAGGATAAAGTTCGGAAAAATGCCCGTGGATATCATTTCCCGCGAAGATCTGATCCTTTTAAAATTACAGACGGGCAGAGAAAAAGATACAGAAGATGCACGGAATATAATTGCGGAAAATTCCGCCAAGCTAGATTTCGCGTATCTCGGGAAATGGGCCAATTGGTTGGGCGTAAAGGCATTCCTTAATGATGAAATAAAGAGTCTGGGGATAAAGTTAAAAAAACATAGATAGTAATTGTGCTATTGTTAAGGTTTGACCCCAAAACATTTCTCCCTTTTACATCCGGCCATCCTGGTGTAGAATGGGTTTCGTTCCGGCAGGTCCGGAAGAGACCATCGTGGTCACGCGGGTGGTACCGAGAGAGTCGGAAGACAGGGAAAGGGCGGAAGCGCATGCAACTCGGCAAGGTCGTGGGGACGGTCGTCTCCACGCAGAAAAGCGAGAGCATCAAGGGGCTGAAGCTGCTCCTCGTGCAGCAGCTCTCGCATACCGACAAGCCGCTCAACAACTACGTCGTCGCCGTCGACGTGGTCCAGGCGGGCACGGGCGATGTCGTCCTCTACGCCGAGGGGAGCTCCTGCCGCCAGACCGCCCCCACCGACAAGAAGCCGGTCGACGGCATCGTGATGGCGATCGTGGACACATGGGAAGTCGGGGGCAAAGAGTTCAGGGTCAAACACTAAGTTCTAAGTTATACACCATGAAAATTGGTAAAGTAATAGGAACCGTGGTCGCCACGCGCAAGGTTGAGTCACTCACCGGAGTGAAACTGCTCCTCGTCCAGCCGCTCGACGAGGACGGGAAACCGTCCGGTGAGCCCGTTGTCGCGTGTGACACGCAACAGTCGGGCCCCGGCGAAACCGTCTTCTTCATCGGGGGACGGGAGGCCTCGCTGCCGCTGCCCGAACCATTCAACCCCTCGGACGCCGCGATTATCGGCATCATCGATATGGTAAGCAGGAATACGAGATGAAGATCGGCACGGTGATAGGCACGGTGGTGGCGACATTGAAAAACGAGGGATATAACGGCCGGAAACTTCTCCTTGTCCGCCCCGAAGACCCCTACGGGAAAAAGGCCGAGGCGCCGGTCGTCGCCGTGGATACCGTCTGCGCGGGCCCCGGAGACAGGGTGCTATTCGTGGATGAGGGAAACTCCGCCCGGCTGGTGCTGGACTGGGCCGACGGCTGCGTCCGCGCCGTCATCGTGGGCTTTATTGATTCGATTGACATCGAATCAAATCCCAAAAAGTAATTTAACGACGCTACCCGGCCAGTTTATCCAGGGCCGTTCTCACCATCAGTGCAATCTCTTCAGCAGCCCCCTCCAGCGCCAGGAGTTGCGTCTCTTTTGAGCCGCGCGACTTGAGCTCGACCTTCCCCTGTGCGAGCCCCTTCGGTCCGATAACGACCCTGTACGGTATGCCAACCAGGTCGGCGTCCTTGAACTTGACCCCCGGGCGCTCGTCCCTGTCGTCAAGCAGCGTCTCGACCCCGCGCTGCCCGAGGGCCGCGTAGAGATCCGTCGCGACCTTCATCGTCGCCTCGTCGCCGACGTTCATCGGGATGATCTCCACATGGTACGGGGCGATCGAGAGGGGCCAGATGATTCCATCCCTGTCGTGATGCTGCTCGATCGCCGCGGCAACCGTCCTGGTAATCCCGATACCGTAGCACCCCATGACAAACGGCTTCGCGGCACCATCCTCATCAGTGAAAACCGCCTGCATCGATTCGCTGTATTTAGTGCCGAGCTTGAAGATCTGCCCCACCTCAATCCCCCGGTAGGCCGTGAGCGCCGCGCCGCAGCGGGGGCAGCCGTCCCCCTCGCGATTGAGCGCCAGGTCGTGATACCCGGAGACAGTAAAATCGCGCCCCTCGCGCACACCGGTCAGGTGATAGTCGGTCTTGTTGGCCCCGGTGACGCCCCCCGTGATCCCTTTCACCGTGTGATCGGCGATCACGCGTATCCCCCTGAGGCCCACCGGCCCGGCGAAACCGAGCCCGGCGCCGGTTGTGCGGCGTATGACCGCCTCGTCGGCGAGGGCGATGTTGATGCACGCGAGCGCGTTCTGGAGTTTAGCCTCGTTCACATCCCTGTCGCCACGGATGAGCACTGCGACCGGCGCGCCCGCCGCTTCGTAGATAAGCGTCTTGATCACACACTCGGGCCCCACCTTGAGAAACGCCGTGACCTCCTCGACCGTCTTCCGCCCCGGCGTGTGGACCTCCCGCAGAGGCTCATCCCCCGCCACCGCGCACGCGGGTATGGCACCCGACGCCGTGTCCGTGGTGGCGGCGTAGCCGCAGCCCTGTGCGGGACAGGAGAGCACGACCGACTCCCCCGACGCCGCCAGCACCATGAATTCGTGCGTGACTTTGCCCCCCATGATCCCGGCATCGGCCAGCACCGCCCTGAAGTCAAGGCCGCAGCGCCGGAAGATGCGCGTGTATGCCTCGTGCATTATCTTATAGTAGTCGTCGAGCGAGGCGGGATCGCGGTGGAACGAGTAGGCGTCCTTCATCGTAAACTCACGCCCGCGCATCACGCCGAAGCGGGGCCGCACTTCGTCCCGGAACTTTGTTTGAATCTGATAGAGGCAGACCGGGAGCTCCCGGTAGGAGCGCACCTCGCCCCGGACCGTGCCCGTGATGACCTCCTCGTGCGTGGGGCCGAGCGCGAACTCCCTCTCATTCCGGTCTTTCAGCCGCATCATCTCCTTGCCATACTCGGACCAGCGGCCGCTTTCACGCCAGAGCTCCGCCGGACTCAGAATGGGGAGAAGAAGCTCCTGGGCGCCCGCGCGGTCCATCTCCTCGCGGACGATCCCCTCCACCTTCCTGATCGCGCGCCACCCGAGGGGAAGGTACGTATAGATCCCCGCGCCGAGCTTGCGCATCATCCCGGCGCGTATCATGAGCATGTGACTGACGATCTCCGCGTCAGCGGGATCTTCCTTCAGCGTGGGGATGAAAGCCTTCGTCCAGAACAAGAACTCACACTCCACGGTGATCGACGATTTCGTGATCGCCGTCTCATGCCCGGGGCGTACCAGCGCCCGGGGCGAGAACAACCCGAGATAGAAGGTGTACTCTCCCTTCGACAGGTCGGGCTTCAGGGTCGTGTTGATCAGCGTCTTGTACGCGAGCCACTCCGATCCCTTCCCGCCGGCGAACGGATGGACCCCCCTCACTATCTTCCCGCTCTTGAGCATCGAGCGCCGCTGCCCCGAGGGGGGAATGACGACCAGATACGCCCTGAACGGCTCCCGGATCGGCTGCATGATCGCGTCCATGAAGAACCGCTTCCCGCGCTCCACCATTTCGGAGGAGGGGACAAGGTAGAGCTGCCGGAGCGGCGGGATGTTCAGCAGCGCGCGAGCCTCCGCCGGTGTCGCAACGGCCCTCCCCGCCTCACGCGCAAGGGCCAGCGCCTGCCTGAGATAGTCGAGATTCGTCGCCCTCCCCTTGTACGGCCATGCGGTGCTCTCATGGAGACCGAGACGGAGATTTTTCCCGCGGGCGATGGCGTGCTTCATCTTTGTGAGCGGGACATTGCCTGAGGCGACGACGAACGAGCGGTCCCACGCGAAGGACGTCGCGAGCTCGATCCGCTCATTGCACTGCGCCCACTCCTGCACGTCGGGCGGCGCGCCCTCCAGGTCGAGATCGATGATGACATCGGGCGCTGCCTGGAGCACCTCGCCGATCAGCGCGCGATAGTTGGCCAGGCTGCGGTCGAAACGGTAGGCATCCATGCCGCTGTCGGCGGCGATCGGCTGCACGCGCACAATGGAGGCCCCGAGCTCGTGGCACTCCTTCAGCTCCCGGATATAGTCCATGCGGCGCGCCGGCGTTTCCTCCGGTGGCGTGCCATCCGGCCCGGGGAGCAACACCGCCTCGATGACGAGGGGCGTCGCCGCCGGGCGAACCGCCACTGCCCGTTCGCGAGGGGCCTCCGGTCGGGCGGCGCGGGCGTTCCGGGGAGGCCGCACGATCTCTTCCGGCGTGTAGGCCACACAGCCGGCGAGGAGCAGCACGGCAATCGCCATCCCGCAGCGTGTTCTCATCGTTCCCCCGGATGCTTCGCCATTTCATTCAACTTCCACTCTATCGAGGAGAGCACCCAGAACATGAAGTGCATCTGCCGCGAGTAGGTGTGCAGCAGGTAGATGATCTTTACCGATATAAGCACCACGCCGATCTCGATCATCGGCAGCACAAGCCTCCCATGGGTCGCGATTGATATCGCGAAACAGGCGGCAACACCTATGCTGAAAAGAACATTGAAGAGTTTGTCCCTGAAGGTGGGGACGCCTCCGATCCTCCCGACGATCGCCCGGACCCGCTCCTTCTCCCGCTTGAACTGCTCGATCTCCTCAACAAGCGTATCCTCGCGCTGGCGATCAGCCGTGCTTTTCGTGTCGGTGTTCACGCCGTATACCCTACCAGCTCCATTGCGGCCGCGCAACCAAACATGGGGGATTGGCATGTTCCACCTCGCAGGTGGAAACGGTTGCGCCGGCGTGGCCATGTGTTCAGGCGGATCAGAAAAATCAGGTGCGGCAACGGCATATCTTATGCTATATGCTGTGGTGAAGTATCATGGAGAGGGTTCAACAGATGGACTACCGTGCATTCGTGGAGAACGATCTTCCGCAACTCTTCCCCCCTCCCCCCGCGGGCGAATGGACCGAACTGCTCGCCGTGGGCCGGCGAATTCTCGCCGGCGATCCACTTACTCCCCGCGATGCGGGGCGCGCCATGGAGCTTATGATCGGCGGGCCCAGCCGGCCCTATGAGACCGCCCTCTTCCTCAGCGCCGCGCAACCAGGCTCCTGCACGCCCGAGGCGCTCGCGGCGATGGCAGGGGTGATGCGCTCCCGATCCATCCGGATCACGTTCGAGCCCGACTCTCGCATCCTCGCCGATAACTGCGGCACCGGCGGGGATGCGCTTCACCTCTTCAATATCTCAACCAGTGCGATGTTCATCATGGCTGCCGCCGGCATGCCGATCGCCAAGCACGGCAACCGGGCGAGCACCTCGCGCGCGGGCAGCGCAGATGTCCTGGAATCCCTCGGCGTGCGGATCGATCTCGCAGCCGATGCCGTGGCGCGCTGCATCCGGCGGACCGGCATCGGATTCATGTTCGCCCCGCGCTATCATCCGGCCATGCGAAATGTCGCGGCGGTGCGGCATGCGCTCCCGTTCTGCACCGTATTCAACCTTCTCGGGCCGCTGTGCAACCCCGCTCCGGTGTCGGCCCAACTCGTGGGCGTCTACCACCCCGATATGCTCGAACCCGTGGCCCGCGCCCTCTCCCTCCTCGGGCTCCCACGGGCGCTGGTAGTCTGCGGGGAGGCCGGCGCGCCTCACCTGTGGATGGATGAGGTGTCCACGGTGGGCACGACACATGCCCTCCGGGTCACGCATGGCTGCGTAACCCGACTCACGACTGATCCCGCAGCACTCGACCTCAAGAAGCCTTCTCTTGACGAGCTCCGCGGTGGGAGCCCGGCGGAGAACGCCGCCATACTCACCAGTATCCTGAAGGGAAGTGACCGGGGCCCCCGCCGCGACATCTGCCTCGCGAACGCGGCCGCGGGGCTCTATGCCGCGGGGCTCGTGGATACCATGCCGGACGGCATGGATCGTGCGCGCGCCGCCCTCGAAAGCGGCGGGGCGCTTCAAAAACTTGGGGAGCTCGCCAAGGAAAGCAACCGTTAAAAATTAAATCTTCTCAAACTCCTCTTCCTCCACCCCCTCATTCAGCTCCAGATCCTCGTACCGGTACTCCTCGGCAAGCCGATCATCCCAGTTGTAGATTTCCATCCGTATCGGGAGGCCGCTCTCGCTGTCGAACGAGGCCACGCACCGATAGCAATAGTATCCCTTGTCCCTCTCGCGGGGAAGAACCCCCTGGATGATGCGAACCGCCCGGCCACTGACGGAGCCCTTCCCGTGGTCGATGAGCCAGCCCTCCCGGCGCGCGTGCGCGCGCGCCATGTTCTTCGCGAACATTTCAAGGAAATACCCAATCCCCACATGCGTGAAGGGATGGTTGCTGTCCCGGAGGAGCACGCGGCTGTCGGGGGCGATTCTGACGG
>JAPLCY010000238.1 GCA_026391995.1 Candidatus Auribacterota bacterium | reverse complement strand
GGTCCGTACGATCTACTGGCTGTATGCGGAAGCTAGGCAGGGCTCCAAAGACATGCAGAGGGTGGGACTTATGGCTTGAGACCACTTCAATGCTCGCTGTATAATCCTCCTACAGGGCTTGCAGTGAGCCCCCAGTCATAGTATAACTCCTATATGCTTATGGCGGAGGATGATTTATGAAACACTGTTTCAGCGCAGGTAGGATACTACCACTTCTGCCGTTTCTTTCCTTGTTCTCTAGCTTCCCGGCTTATTCGGTAAATCCGGTACTCCAGACAACCGTCTGCACTAATGGGGAGTGCTCTACGCCGACCAGATTGTCCAGTGTTTTAAGAGCTTCACAGGAGCTCGTTGAAACGGTGTACGGAAGGGGGGACGCATGAAGAGAGTCATGTGGGTGATCATCGCGGCGCGCGAGGGCAACTACCCAGGCGGCGCCACGCCGACGCCGGACACTGTTATTTTCCCCGCGCCGACCTCCACCCCCTATCCTCCTAACTATTGGCGGGAGTCGGCGCTCATCAAGGTGCAGCCCGACGGCGCCACGAGCATCTTCGCGCAAGGCGGAAAACTGAACCCCTCCGATATCTGGAACAACAGCATCTGGGAGGTCGAGTGCGACGCGCTGGGCAACATCTTTGTCCTGAATGAGGATTATCTGCCCCCCGCGCCTACGCCGGGCCCCTACACGGCGCTGCTCAAGGTCGCGCCGGATGGGGCGGTAACCGAATTCGCCTCGGGGGGTATCATGGACGAGCAATGGCTAGCGGGCGCGATCGCGGTGTCGGCCGACGGAGAGTTGTTCATGGTGCAGGAGATCGGGGCGTTACCGCCCTACACGTTTCCCGGCACGCCTACGCCGGCCCCAGCGAGGATCATCAAGGCGGACGCGGCGGGCGCACTGAGCGTCGTCGCGACCACAGCGTCCGGAGCCGGCGCGCCGATCCCTTCCCCCCCCGCCCCGGCCGGCACGATGCTCTGGTGGTCGGAGCCGTTCGAGTTCACGTGGGGGATCGATTTTGACTTCCAAGGGAGGCTCCTTGTCGGCGGGGGATACTTCACCGACTATTTTACCATGATCGGCTTTTCCCAGAACGGGGTGCGCATGAGCATACAGGCGTTGAACCCCGACGGGACCTTTACCACGGTTGTTGACGGAGCCACAAACGGCAATCTCCTGGGACAGAGCGGCCTCTGCTTCGACGGCGAGGGGACTCTCGTCGGCGCAGACGATGCCTCGCTCTACCGGCTGGATGAGGGGGCGAATATCTCTTTCATCCATTCCGGCGCGCCATTCGTATGGATCGACGACCTGAAGTTCTACCCTTCTGCGAACCCGCCGTTCGGGACCTGGTTCAGCGATTCGGGATCCAGTTTCCGGCGTCGGCGGGCGGAGCGATCCAGCTGTTCAACCCGAACGCGGCGGCGAACGGATTCCCGCTGCTGATCGACCTGTCGCTTGCGCAGCGGTACCCGTCGGAGGTCGGGAAACTCCGGTACGGGAACGGGACGACGACGGTGCGCGGCGGGGGTAGCGTGGAGCTCGGGTCGTTCCCAAGCATCTCCGGCATCCCGGCGGGGACGTACCGGTTCCTCGGGGTGATGACGGAGCCGGGTGCGAGCCTGTTTGACACGACGAAGTGGCGGACGCCCGGCGGACAGCCGGTCTCGGCAGAGTGCGTCTTCATCGGCACGCTTTGATCCGGTGCCCGGAAGGAGAAAAAGGATGAAAAAGATTGCCCTTGTGATGTCAATGATGCTCCTCTCTGCGGGCGCCGCGCAGGCGGCCCTGGAGGGGGGGGATGTGCTCGTGCTTGACACCTCCGCCAACCCGCTCTATTCGTTATTGCCGATCCCGTTCATCGCGCCCACCCCCCTCTCCTCCCGGCTCTTCAACGTGAAGCCCAACAAGACCGTGGAGACGCTCAAGGAGTTCGGGCTCTACGAGGACATCCGCTCCGTGGCGGTGGCCCCCGACGGGAGCATCATCGCGGTGCGCGCGGGTAACTGGACAGGCGGCCCAACGCCGACGCCGGATCCCGGCGACACCCCCGTCCCGGCTGGATTCTACCAAGAATCGGCGGTGTATCGGATACAGCCGGACGGCTCCTCGACAATCATCGCGCAGGGGGGATTGCTGAACCCGCTCATAGACTTCCCCATCCCGTTCCTCCTCCCGATAACGCTCATGGGGTCCGCGGTTGACGAGCAAGGGACCATCTACCTGTCGCACGGGCTCTACGGGACGGTCCCTGGCCCGGGAACGCCTACGCCGCACCCGGCGATCCTGAAGCTCTCCCCCGACGGATCGACGCTCAGCGAGTTTGCGTACGGGAACGTGTTCACTTCCAACCAGTTGATGTCTCCCGCGCTCGCCCTCGACGCTGACGGGAACCTTTTCACGTCGCTCTATTGCAGTTACAGCTCTCCCGCCGGCACCCCAACTCCTCTGCCCGGGAAGATCATCAAGGTGAACCCGCAGGGGACGCCGAGTCTTTACGCCGAGGCGACCCCCGTCGGCGACCCCTATGATGACGTGTCGCATCCGTTCAGCAGCGTCAGGGGATTCGAGTTTGACAACCAGGGGACGCTGCTCATGGGGGCGATGTATCCCGAGGATAGCCCATCCCCGTTTGTTAGCATATCGCAGTCGAGCGTTCAGTCGGTCGCTCCCGACGGGTCGTTCACGAGCCTTGTGGCGAGTTCACAGCTCGGAGGGTACGGCCCGGCGGCCGCGTTCTGCACGGACGGCGAGGGGACCTTCATCGGGGCGAACCAGAACGCCGGCGCGATGTACGC
>JAPLCY010000332.1 GCA_026391995.1 Candidatus Auribacterota bacterium | reverse complement strand
GGACGACACCGCCCCTGCCCACATACGTGTCTCGCTCGCCGACGATTTTCCCTCCGCGACCGTGGTTCGCCGGGTGGAGACGGATGGGGGCCGCTACTTCGGTCCCTACCACTCGGCAGACGCGGCGCGCAGGACGCTCCGCTTCCTCCAGCGCGCGTTCTCCGTGCGGGGGTGCAGCGCGGCGGAGTACGCCCGGCGAAAACGCCCGTGCGTCGCCCACCAGATCAGGCGCTGCGCCGGCCCATGCCGCGGGCTTGTGTCAAGGGAGCGGTACGCCATGCAGGTCGGGCGCGTCATGCTTTTTCTGAAGGGGAAAACAGGCGATCTCCTGAAACAGCTCGCGCGCGAGATGGAGCAGTGCGCCGCCCGGCTTGAGTTCGAACGGGCGGGCTCGATCAGGGACACGATTGCCTCAATCCGCGCAACGGTGGAGCAGCAGAAGATCATCACCGCGGACGGCGCCGACCGTGATGTGGTGGGCATCTATCGTGAAGGTGCGCGCGGGGAGGCGGCGATACTCTGTGTCCGTGGGGGCAGGCTCATCGGGCGGAGGAGTTTTCCTATTCATGACGCAGCCGATGACGAGCGGAGGATTGTGAGGGATGCGCTGGCCGGGCATTATCTCAGCGGGGTGCTCATACCGCCGGAGATCATCCTGCCCGTGTTGCCGGAGGATGTCCGCGTGCTGGAGGCGCGGTTCGCGCAGGCGCGCGCGGGGGCGGTCAGGTTCCGCGCGCCGAAACGCGGGAAACTCGCCGCGCTGGTCCGGATGGCCGCGTCCAACGCCGAGGCCGCGTATGCCGCGGCCTGCGACCGGGGCGTGTCGGCAGCGCTGCTTGGAGAGCGGCTTCGCGACACCCTCCGTTGCGGCAGGGTCCCGGGATGGGTGGAGTGCGTGGATATATCCAACCTGGGCCCCTCGTCGGCGGTCGGGGCTTTAGTGTCATTCAGGGACGGCCTGCCGGACAAGAGCGGCTTCAGGAAATTCTCCATCAAGACTGTGATCGGCGTCGACGACTGTCGGATGATTCATGAGGTGGTCTCACGCCGTGCGAGGCGCGGCCTCGCCTCGTGGGGCATGCCCGATCTCATGAGTATAGACGGCGGTCGCGGGCAGCTCGGTGCGGCGCTGCGCGCCCTCAAGGAGACTGGGGTCGCGGGGACGGCTGTGGTGGCACTGGCAAAGGGCCGGGTGGACCGGGGGCAGCGCACGCCCGAGCGTGTATTCATAGAAGGACGGAAAAACCCCATCCGCCTGCGGGATGGGGAACCGGTCACCCTGTTTCTCCAGCGTGTCCGCGACGAGGCCCATCGATTCGCCCTCCGGTATCATCGCGGGGTCAGGGGAAAACGCATGCTCGGCTCATCCGGTGTTATCCACGGTTAAAAATACAGAACAAAGCAGTAACCGCGCCTGCCTGCAGGCAGGGATTGGACGGATTGGGCGGATTACGGAAGAGAGAAAATAATTTAACCACTGAGAACACAGAGGACACTGAGATAAAGCGTATCCAATGTCGTAGCGTACTGTGGCGCACACTCGTAGAGCACACTTTAGTGTGCGTTCAGAGGTGTGTTCGAGGTGTGTTCCGGCCGCAGTGTTCCGGTCGCAGTTGCGCCCCGTGAGGCACTCATGTATAATGATAGCGTACCTCGAGGTCCCTTTGCGATGAACGGATTATTCACCGCTGACGACAGAGAGATCATGGTGGTCGACGATGAGCCGAGTATCCGGGACATTGTCTGCCGTGGACTGCGGATGCACGGCTTCCCCTGCACCGCCGCGGCCAACTCCCGGGAAGCCCTCACGCTCATCAAAACCCGCCTCCCCGCGGTAATCATTAGTGATATCAATATGCCGGGGCAGGGCGGCCTCTGGCTTCTCCAGCAGGTGAAGGTCCAGTACCCGGACACCGCGGTGATCATGCTTACCGCGATCGGCGAAACCCAGAGCGCCGTGAACTGCCTCACCCAGGGGGCCGACGACTACATTGTCAAGCCCATCCACCTGAAAGAGCTCGCTCTTTCTGTCGGGCGGGTTCTCGAGAAGCGCCGCCTCGTCATCCAGAACAAGGAGTACCAGCACAAGCTCGAAATATTGGTGGAGGAGCGGACCAATGACCTGATGAAGGCCCTCCAGCAGCTCAAGAACTCCTATGACATGACCCTCCAGGCCCTGGTCGCCTCGCTCGACGCCCGGGAGCACGAAACGGGCAACCACTCGCAGCGCGTGAGCATGTACGCCTTGCGATTGAGCAAGGAAATGGGCATCCGGAGCAAGGATCTCCATCACATATCCAAAGGGGCGCTCCTCCATGACATAGGGAAGATCGGTATTCCGGACAAGATTCTCCTCAAGCCCGGAAGTCTCAACGAGGAGGAGTGGAAGCTCATGCGCCGCCACCCCGAGATCGGATACAATATATTGAAGAATATCGACTTCCTCATCCCCGCGCTCGGGATCGTCCTCAACCACCACGAGCACTACGACGGGAAGGGGTATCCCAAGGGGCTCAAGGGGGAGGGGGTGCCGCTGTGGTCCAGGATCTTCCTTGTAATAGACGCATTCGACACCATGACCACCGACCGCCCCTACAGGAAGGCCATCTCGTTTGAAAAGGCGTTCAACGAAATCAAGCGCTGCTCCGGAACCCAGTTTGACCCCAACGTGGTGAAGTGTTTCCTGGGCATCTTGCCGGAGGAGTGGCACAATATCCGCCGTTTCACCCTCATGCAGTAGGGGAGTAAGCGATTGCCTCACCTGCCCTTTCCAAGGTCCGCGATGCTGACAAACGTCATTCTCGTGCATCCCCCTTTTCCAGCCAATGAGCGGCACAAGAGGGTGCTGCCGCTGGGGATCGCGTATTGCGCGGCGTACCTGAGGCGTTCCCTGCCCGACGTCTCTGTCCGCGTGGTTGACGCGCATGCCGAGGACCTCTCGCTCGATCAGACGCTGGCGAGGATCGCAGTCGCCCGCCGCCCAGGTGGCCTCACGGTGCTCGGTGTCTCCTACTGGACGCTCCAGGCCCCGTGGGCATACGCCCTCTCGGCAGCCGCGCTCACCTCCTGGCCGGATATCATCATAGTCCATGGGGGCGTGCATCCCACCGCCCTTCCCGAGGAGGCGCTCCGCTATGCGCACTACTGCGTGCTCCATGAGGGCGAGGCGACGCTGGGGGAGTTGATTCAGGAGCTTCGCGAGGGGCGCGGGGCCGGGGGAGTGACCGGGTGCGCGTGGAGGGGGGAGCGGGGCATCGTGGTAAATCCCGAACGGCCGTTTATCAAGGATCTCGATACCCTTCCGTTCCCCGAGTGGGGGCTCCTGCCGATGGAGCGCTATGACACGCCGCTCCACATCGTCGGAGGGAAGCGCGTCCCGGTGATCGGCTCCCGCGGCTGCCCGTATGAATGCGTGTATTGTGGCTCGCCTTTCATGTGGGGGCGCAAACTGCGCTGGCGCACCCCGGGGAACGTCCTCGACGAGATGGGGGAGATCATTCGCCGCTACGGGATCCCGCAGTTCCACTTCTGGGATGACAATCTGATGCTCGATCGCGGCTACATCGAGGGCCTTTGCGAGGGGATCGCGCGGAGCGGGATGGCGATCCGATGGACGGGACTGACCCGAGCCTCGCACGTGACGCGAAACGCCGATCTGATGCCGCTCCTGAAGCGCTCCGGCTGTATCGGTCTAGAAATCGGTATCGAGAGCGCGAACCCGGAGACGTTCCGGGAGATCGGGAAGAACGAGGATCTGGAGGCCATCCTGGGCGTCGCCGAGCTCCACAAGCGGCACGGCATGTATCCGATGTTCACCTACATGGCGTTCAATCCCGGTGAGACGATTTACGGCTACTGGAAACAGGCGCGGTTTATTGATAGAATGCTGGAGGGGCTCCCCGTCGCGCGGTATTTTCAGCCAACGCCGTTGCCGGTGTATATAGGCCAGTTCTGCACGCCGCACATCGCCACCGGGCTGTCCCGGGAGGCCCCGCGTAAGGGAATGGTCCTGGCGTCGGGATGGGCGGACCGCTATCACCATCAGATTAACTTTGTCCCGGCGAGCGTGCTCGAGGATGTGCCGCTCCGCATCAACAGGCGGCTCGATGGGATGCACCTGCGCCTTCTCAACTATCTGCTCCAGACGGCGTTCTGGTCCGATTTCAACCGTTCCAGGACAAGGCGGGAACAAGGGGACGAGCTGGAGAGGTTCAGGCGCTACGCGATCGCGTTTTACCGGCGTTGCCGCGGGCGCCGTTCAGTGGGGCGGATCGCCATGTCGCTGAGCCGGCGATTTGCCCTGGATGCGACAGAGAGCGTTCGCTTCGCGGCGTTCCTGTCGTATATCCTGGCGCAGCTCGGGTTGATACAATCGGCCCGGGAGCCGGCGAGCGTCGAGATCAGAGAGCGGCGAGTGGCGGGCATCGATGACATACCGGGGCTGCTCATGCCGTCGCCGGGCCCGGCGCGGAGGCTTTTCTCCGCGATGACGGGCAGGGGGTACACACGATGAAACTGTTCAGGCGTTTGCGGCGGGTCATGGGAGAGCATGGCGAGCTGATCCTGAACCTCGCGGTCAAGCACTTCAAGGTGCAGTACAAGCATGCCCTGCTCGGCTTTCTCTGGTCGCTCTTCGTTCCCCTCACGATGATGCTGGTCTTCTGGTTTATCTTCGGGATCTGGCTGCGCGGGATACGCGGCGAGGGGATCGGCCCGCTCTACCTTATCTCGGCCCTCTTCCCCTGGACGTTCATCCAGATGAGCGTGTCGATGGCGACCACCTCGATCACGGAAAACCGCGATATCATACGCAAGGTCTATTTCCCGAAGGAGATCGTGCCGTTCTCGATCGTCCTTGCGAACTTTTTCAATTTTCTTATCTCCATGGGGCTGGTGGTGTGCATCGTGGTGGTGAAGCGGCTCTGCTGGGGGGAGGCGGGGATGATCACCGTCGCATTTTTCTCCCTGCCCCTCCTCATGCTGTTGACCGTGATCCTCGCCGCGGGCGTGGGGCTCCTCACCGCCTGCGGGCAGGTTTATTTTCGCGATGTGCGCTACCTTGTGGAGATCGGGCTGCTGGTCTGGTTCTACTTCTCTCCCGTCTTTTACCCGATCTCGCTGGTGAAGTCGTACAGCGACACCGTGTTCCGGCTCTACATGCTCAATCCGATGGCGGCCCTGATCACGCTGTACAGGTCCGTCTTCGAGATAGGGACTCCGTGCGGCGAAATCATTTCGATACC
>JAPLCY010000068.1 GCA_026391995.1 Candidatus Auribacterota bacterium | reverse complement strand
GTGCAGAGGATGAAGCCGGCCATGATCCCCGCCCTGTGCCCGAGGAGGCGGCTGCCGAGCGCCGCGGTGAGGAGCGTGGTGCCGAACGCGGCGAGCGCCGAGGGGAGGCGCGCGGTGAAGGGCGTGACGGCGCCCGCGAGTTTCGAGAACGCGGCAACGCACCAGATGAAGAGGACCGGTTTTTCGGTGAAGATAACGGTGTTGAAGCGCGGCACGAGCCAGTCGCCGGAGCGGAGCATCTCCCATGCGATCTCGACGTACCAGACCGTGTCCTTGTTCTCGAAGCCGCGTTCGCCGAGCCTGAAGAAGAAGACGAAGAGCGCGGTGAGGGAGAGGAGCATCAGCGGCCACAGGCTCGGGCGCGGAACGGGCGTGTCTGTGGTCGCGCTCATGGGGGTGCCTGCGCCTCAGGAGCTGATCTTCTTGATGACGTAGCGGGGGCGGTTGCGGACCTCCGTGTAGATCCGGCCGATATACTCGCCGATGAGCCCCATGGCGAGGAGCTGGATGCCCATGAAGACGAAGAGGATGGCGAAGAGGGTGAATACCCCCTCGACCTCGGGGCCGTGGAGGATCCGGCGCAGGAAGAGGAAGGCGCCGAACGCCATGCCGAGGAGGGCGATCAGGATGCCGAGGCCGCTGATTATCTGGATTGGGCAGCCGTAATCCTTCAGGTAGACGCCCGTTGAGCGGGCGATGAAGCGGTTTACAAGCCAGGAGGGGATCTTCCGGAACACCGAGTCGCGGCGGTCCTGGCGCAGCCCCCCGACGATATCGTAGCCCTGATCGATGACGGCGATCAGCTTCGGGATCTCCTCGGGGGGGTTCTGGAGGTCGGCGTCGAGGGTGACGACGATATCGCCGCGCGACTGCTCGAAGCCGGCGAAGACCGCCGCGTGCTGGCCGTAGTTGCGGTTGAACTCGACGAGCCGCACCCCCGGATTCTCCTCGATGAATCCCTGGACCAGCTGCACCGAGCGGTCCGCGCTCCCGTCGTCGACGAACACGATCTCGTAGCTCCGCCCCAGGCGCTCCATGGTGTCCCGCAAGCGGCTGTGGAGGAGGGGAAGGTTCTCCTCCTCGTTGAAGACGGGGATCACCACGGAGATGTCGACCGCGGAGGCTTCCCGCGGCGCGGGTGCGGCGGCGTGTTTCCGGTCCATGGCGGTCATTTCCTGTGGCGCGCGACGATATCCACCACCGCGCCGGCCGCGTCGTGCATGTCGTGTTCGCTCATCCCCGGATAGAGGGGGAGCGAGAAGATCCGGTCGGATACGAATTCGGTCTTCGGCAGCGTCCCGCGACGGCAGCCGAACGTCTTCATGTAGTAGGGCTGGAGGTGCACGGCCGGGAAGTGGAGGCCGATGCCGATATTGGCATCGAGCATCTCCCTCATGAAACGGTCGCGGTCCAGGGCAAGGCGGTCGGTATCCACGAGCACCACATAGAGGTGCCAGGCGTGCCGCGTCCCCTTCGTCGCGGGGGCCGCGGGGAGCATGATCTCGGGCACCTTCGCAAAAATCCGGTTGTAGATCGCGGCGTACCGGGTGCGCTGTTCGATGAACCCGTCGAGCTTCTTCATCTGGTGAATCCCGAGCGCCGCCTGGAGGTCGGTGAGGTTGTATTTGAAACCGGGGAATAGGATCTCGTATTGCGGGATCTCCTTGGCGCCGTAGCGGCGCCAGGCGTCCTTCTGGATGCCGTGAAACTTGAGGAGCCTGACCTTCTCGGCGAGCGGGGCGCTGTCGGTCACCAGCATCCCACCCTCGCCCGTGGTGATGTTCTTGATCGGGTGGAAGCTGAAGACCGTCATATCCCCGATCGAGCCGATCCTCTTCCCCCCGTATTCTGTGCCGATGGCGTGCGCGGCGTCCTCGATCACAATGAGGCGGCGCCTTCGCGCGATGGCCATGATTGCGTCCATCGCGCACGGGTAGCCGGCGAAATGGACCGGCATGATCGCTTTGGTCTTCGGGGTAATGGCAGCCTCGATGAGGGCGGGGTTGATGTTCAGGTCGTCGCCGATGTCCACGAAGACCGGGGTGGCGCCCACGAGGACGATGACGTTCGCGGTGGCCGCGAAGGTCATCGATGTCGTGACGACCTCGTCGCCGGCGCCGATCCCCGCGGCGAGGAGTGCCAGGTGGAGCCCCGCCGTGGCGGAGGTGAGCGCGATGGCGTGCTCCGCCCCCACGTACCGCTTCATGTCCTCCTCGAACTGGCAGCACTTCGGGCCGGTGGTGATCCAGCCCGACTTCATCGAGTGGACGACCTCGCTGATCTCCTCCTCCCCGATCGAGGGGCGCGAGAAGGGGAGCATTTCCCCGCGGCGGGGGGGCACTTTCCGCAACAGGCAGCAAATTTCTTCTTCAATGAGATAGCGCCTGTCAAGCAAGCCCTTTTCCTCGAGGTCTATCCCGAGATCGATAGTCCTTATCGCCTGCAGGAACATGCGTTCGTTCACCAATGGTTCCTGTGGGGCTGCGGGATGAGCCGCCTTTACAAGATATTTATTTATCAGAAGGTCGAGATAGCTGGCGAATGGCAGAGTATATTCCTTTTTAATCTCGGCCGGTTTCCTTGAGGGATCGAAAATCACCTTTTCCCAGAAGAAAAAAGCGATTTTGTAACAGCAGTTACCTGCCTTCCGCATCTTCATTATCTCATATCTTGGGAACAACCTTTGTATCTCGTCAAATGAATAGCCCAGCCTGACATGCCCGATGTCCTTTAACCATCGCCGCAAGTCCTCCTGTTCTCCTGGGCTCAATTTCGAAAAGTCGTGGTCGTGCTCTTTTGCCGGGACATTGAGATGCAGG
>JAPLCY010000067.1 GCA_026391995.1 Candidatus Auribacterota bacterium | reverse complement strand
GCGCACGACTATCGCTACTTTCCCGAGCCTGACCTCGCGCCCCTGGAAGTGGACCCCGCGTGGCTGGAATCGCTACGCCGGTCGCTCCCGGAGATTCCGTTGGCGCGGCGCGACCGTTTCATCGACCGGTACGGGTTGTCCGCCTACGATGCCGAGGTGCTTACGGCGGATCGCGGGCTCGCCGATTTCTACGAGGCGTGCGTGAAGGCGGGCGTGGAGGCGAAGGCCGCGAGCAATCTCATCATGGGCGAGATGCTGCGCATCCTCAAGGAGCGCAACGCCGTGGTGGGCGACTGCAAGGCCTCTCCGGAGGCGATCGCCGAGCTCCTGGCCCTCTCCGTCGCGGGCACCATCAGCGCGGCCACGGCCAAGGGGGTCTTCGAGGAGATGTTTCTCACGGGGAAGGCTCCGGGCGCGATCGTCAGCGCGAAGGGCCTCACGCAGATCAGCGACCAGAGCGAACTCGAACGTATTGCCGGGGATGTCGTGAAGAATAATCCCAAATCGGTCGAGGATTACCGCGCCGGCAGGGAGAAGGCAATCGGCTTCCTCATGGGGCAGGTGATGAAGGCCACGAAGGGAAAGGCAAACCCGAAAGTGGTGCAGCAACTATTGGAGGAGAAGCTGAGAAACGGGTAATTTAAAATTACAAGGCTCACACTTAAAAAATTCCAAAATCAAGAATTCACACAAAGGGAAGACGCGGTATAATAGGAAACGTATGCGATTTTTCAACAAGCATATCAAGGTCAAGAAGCGAGACATACCGGCGGGGTTGTGGACCAAGTGCAAGAGCTGCAGCGCCATGGTCACCCAGAGCACCGTCGTGTCGAACCTGATGACATGCCCCGAGTGCGGCTACCTTTACCCGCTCCCGGCGCGGCCCCGTCTGAAAACCCTTTTCGCCGAGGGAGAGTTCTTCGAGATTGACCCGGAGATGCGCCCCACCGATCCGCTCAAATTCATTGACACCCTTCCGTACCCCAAGCGGCAGGTGATCGCGGAGAAAAAGGCGCGCACGCCCGAGGCGGTGATCACCGGGATTGGATCGATCGATGGCCACGCAGTCGCCTGCGCGGCGATGGACTTCAGCTACATGGGGGGCAGCATGGGGTCGGTGGTGGGGGAGAAGATCACCAGGCTTATCGAGCGCGCCCTCGATCTCCGCATCCCCCTCATTATCATCTCCGCCTCCGGCGGGGCGCGGATGCAAGAGGGGGCCCTCAGCCTCATGCAGCTCGCCAAGACGAGCGCCGCGCTCGCCCGGTTTCACGAAGAGAAGCTGCTCTTCATCTCCATCATGACGAACCCCACCACCGGTGGGACCACCGCCTCGTTCGCATCGCTGGGGGACGTCATCATCGCCGAACCGGGCGCCCTCATCGGTTTCGCCGGTCCGCGCGTCATCAAACAAACCATACAACAGGATCTGCCGGAGGGATTTCAAAAGGCGGAGTTTCTCCTCGCTCACGGCATGGTCGACCGCATCGTTGATCGCAAGGATATGAAGGTGAAGCTGGCCGAACTCCTGGAGCTCTTCGGCACGCCGGAATTCATCCCTGATATGATCCCGGCGGAGCATCGACCTGCCCAGGCGCAGCACGCCTGAGGGCAGCGGCGTCCCTTCAATCGTCATGGACCATCCTATGCCCCGTGTGACACCCATTGTACCCGGCAACAAAGGCGAGCCGGGGCTCTGCTCCCGCTACCTTGACGGCCTCC
>JAPLCY010000364.1 GCA_026391995.1 Candidatus Auribacterota bacterium | reverse complement strand
CGATAGTCACCTACCCGAATATACCTGAATTAGACGGGATCGCTTCCTGGTTCCGCACTCTCGGCGGGCAGATAAAGGAAAAGAGAGGCGCTGAATACCTGCCTGATTTAACCCGCCAGCCTAAGGGACGGTACACATGGTATGCCGTTATTGTATGGCACGGGACAAGCCCGTTCGATCAGCGCTACTGGCTGAGCAACCTGGCCACAGCTGAGATTGAGCTTAAACAATAGCATTTAAAGTTCTTGAGTATGTCCCAAACTTGATGGTTAGACCATACTGACAAGTTCCCATCATTCCCCCCTCTCATACAAATCTACTCTCCAGGCGTTCCTTGTGCCCTTTACGCAATACCCGCCGCGCATAACATTGGTTATAACCGGTTAAGGCTACAAACTCATCCAGCAGCTTCCCTTTAGCTTTTTTGCCTGACCTTCTGTAGCGATTTAACAGCTTTGTCACCAAAATCTTACGCGTCTTCATATCTAACTCCAACATTGCCTTTTCCTCCTAACAGCCTGTATATCAGATTGTTAGGAGTTCTGTCCAAAAGATTTCGAGTATTTTTATTGGTGAGGCAACTCGCGCTATTGACAGCCTTAAAATTTTGTGCTACCATAACAGTGTAGGTTGTACAGGAGGATGGTCGTGGGCTCTGAAACTAAAACTAAGCGCAGATGGGCGATGCCAGCGGCGCTCATATTCTCCGGCGCGTTCGCAATCTTCTTCAGCCTTGGCGTGCCCGCGCCGGGGCCGTATTGTGCTTTGAGTGTCGCCGGTGACGGGAATGTCCGCCCCGGGGAGATGGTGACCATCCGCTGGAATGTCGGCCCCGCCCTCGATGGGCGCCGCGTGGATGCGTGGCTCGGCCTGGCGGAGGTGGGGCCGGGCTGGGTTCCCGGCCTCGTGACCATTGAAGAGCTTCTTTCAGAGGCGGGCGAGATCTATGTCTTTGACCGCGCGCTGATCCCGTTCCACTGGCAGGAGGGGATACCGCTGCCCACCGTTGGCGATATTATCTGCACGGGGGGGGAAAGCGGCGCAATCTTTTTTATTGTCACGCCGGAAATCGCTTCGAAGACGCTGGTATGCTGGGCGGTCCTGATGAATGCCGCAACAGGCCGGTTAATCGACCCGGAACATCCCATGGCGACCTCGGGGCCGTTTTTCACGGCGGGCAGCGCGAGGCCAGAACCTGGTGACGTATCGATTGACGGCGTCAGGCCCTGAGGCGGGAGAACTTCAGGCGAGCCCGATTCAATCCCGGCCGGCCGCGAGCCCCCCGCAGACCACCCCGGCGAGCAGGTAGGCGCCGGCGGCAAAGAGATACACCCAGGTGAATCCCAGCCACATTGCCGCCATCACGCTGAGCACGCTTCCCACGACTGTCGCGTAGGCGTTGATCGCCCATCCCCACGGGATCATCCTGTCCATGTCGCCGGACATTATGCGGAGCGCCACCGGGAACGGCATGCCGAGGAAGAGGCCGTGGGCCGCGGTGATGGCGATGGCCACGCCGATACGGCCCCATTCGCCGAGGCTCATCCCCGTGCGGACGATTCCCTGGAGAAAAATCGCGCCAAGGATGAGGATCGCGATATTCACGAGGATGATCAGGCGGAGCCGCGAGGGAGCGGGAGCGAACAGCTTCCGGCTCAGGAGCGACCCGATGCCGGCGAAGATGAGGAGGGATGCCATGACCACGGCGAGGGAGAGCGACGGGTGGCCCAGCAGAAGCGTAAGGCGCTGCATCAGGCAGAGCTCCACGAAGACGAAGCCGATCCCCAGGCAGCCGAAATAAACCAGGGCCGGCGCAGCGCCCCGGGTGAGATGTTCGCGGCGTCCGCAAATCATCGGCAGGAGCAGGAAGAGGGAGCTCAGCGCCGCGGCCTCGGCAAGAATGCAGAGAAGGATGAAGTCGCCGTGCGGGATGCGCCTGAAATATTTCATCCGGTTGTACCAGGCGATCGTCCTTGGAAGCTTCGGGTCTTTCGTTTTTCCCCACGAGACATAGTGGTTGATGAACGGCCAGTCGTCGGTCGAGGGGGCCAGATTGGCGACATCACGGTGGTACCACTGCTCGGGATGTGAGGAGCGGAGGAATCCGTCGTACCATGAGGCGGGGTCAAGCACGGCGTCCGGGATGAAGCGGAAGGCGCGCTTCCACTTCTCCGCCAGGCGGCGGATGGCGGCGAGCTCCGCACCGGTCCACGGCGTTTTCTTGATAAGCGTCTGGTCGTCGAGGATCACGATGTGGAGCCACGGCTCGCGAACTCCCTCCTGCCTGAGCGCCTCCATCGCCACGGAGGCGACCCGGATGTCGCCGTGTCGGCGGAGATCGATGATTCCTCCGGGGGAGAGCCGGTTCAGGTAGAGACGGAACGCCTCGACGGTCACGAGATAGGTTTCGGAGACGTTGAGAGCGCCCGAGGCCATCGCCACGGGGGTGAAGTTGTTGATCTGCTGGATGATGTCGAATGTTTCGCGGGAGCTCTCCAGGTAGCTGCGCCCCTCCTGGTTGACCATGCGTATAGCGGGCTTTTCATAGGGGCTCCCGATGTACCGGGCGTATTCCTTTGTCACCACGCGGACGACCAGCGGATCCATCTCGACGCCGGTGACTTTCTTCGCGCCGAAACCCGCCGCGGTGACGACCTCGTGGCTGCCGGCGGGACCGATGATCACGACATTGCCGGGATCGCGTATCTGGTAGACGAAGGCGGATTTTCGGCGGCCCCATGCTTCTTTGTCGAATCCCGTGCTGAAATCGCCGCTGAACGGGATGAGGATGGACTCATTCGTGCCGCCATCGATCCAGAGTACCATGCGGGCCGTGCGGCGTGCTACGTCGACGCGCGAGAGCAGAGAAGGATCGCCGCGGCGATTCCCATGGCGGCGACGACGCAGGCGGTGCCCATCGGCATGAGATGCGGGAGCGTCACGAAGAGGAGCAGGCAGCCGGCGCCGGCGCCGATCAGATCGCCGAAGTAGAGCTGGTCGGCCCGATCGCTCCAGACCGTGAGCCCGATGCTCACCGCGCGGCCCACGAAGTAGAACGGCGCGCCGAGCACGATGTAGTAGAGCAACAGGTGGACGAGCTGCCTCACCTCGCCGCTCACGGCGGCGGAGAGCCTGAGGGGAGAGAGGTGCGTGCAGACGGTGGCGAGCACGGCGCTGAGGGCGAAGAGGAGCGAGGCATTCCGCATGGCGCGCAGGGCGCGCGCGGGCGGGGGGGTGCCGCGGAGGAAGAGGACGACCCCGGCGAGCCCCATGCCGAAAAGGGCGGTGCTGATGATCATGAAGCCGTAGTGGTGGAAGAAGAGGACCGAGAAGACGCGCACGAAGGTGAGCTCGAGGAGGAGCGAGCCGGCGCTCAGGAGCCCGATCGCCAGTATCACCCGCCATGGATAGGAATTGCTCATCGACCCCCGCTCACGCAGAAAACACGGCACACTATAGCGGGAACGGGTGGTGGGCGTCAAAGAAAAAGTGGAAGCCTGAATAGTGGAACAATTATAGGAAGGGTAACCGCGGATAGACGCTGATTTTGAAATTAGAGTTTGTTGATCTGCAAAAGTCCGCGCGAATCCGCGGCCGAATCATTTTTAAAAGCCCTGAGGAATGCATTTTATTGACTCCTTTATCCACGTAGCGCACCCTTGCCCTCGGGTCTGCCTGCCGGCAGGCAGGGACACTGAGTCCCCTAAAGGACGAATGTGAAGGGTGCTCTACCCCTCTGTGACTGAAGCCTTACATGAGACACCCGCATTACAGACATCCGCATTATCTTCCCTCGGGGATGGTCTTGTAGTACAATAGCCGCGAAAGGTGGGCTGGGTGAATCAATTACAGCAGGATATCGCGCGGCTCCTTGCAATCCAGGGACAGGAATGCCGGTTGCTAGCGCTGGAGGATGACAAGGAGCGGATTCCCCGGATGCTCGAGGAGACACGCGCCCGGATCATGAGAGCGGAGGAGTCCCTGAAGGCCGCCCGCGGGGAACTGAAGGGGATCCAGGTGAAGAAGAAGGAACTCGATCTTGAGTCTGAGAGCAAGCTCGAGGCGGTCGCAAAATACCAGAAGCAGCAGTTCGATGTGAAGACGAACGCGGAATACCAGGCGCTCGAGAGGGAGATCGCGGAGCGGAAGGTGGAGAATGCGCGCATCGAGGACAGGATCCTCGAGGTCATGGAGGCGGTGGAGGAGAGGGAGCGCCTGGTGAAAGCCGGCGATGAGGCAGTGAAGCGC
>JAPLCY010000032.1 GCA_026391995.1 Candidatus Auribacterota bacterium | reverse complement strand
CGGCGAGCCCGACAATCGAGGTGACGGCCACGACCTGGCGGGCCTTGAGGCTGAGACGCATGACCTAGCTGTCGCTCCCGGTGTCGAGGCCCCTGAACCGGTTCAGCTTGTTGTGCAGCGTCTTCAGGCTGATCCCCAGGATTTCCGCCGCCCGTGTCTTGTTCTGCCGCGTGTGCTCGAGCGTCATCTGGATCAGCTGCCGCTCGGCCTCCTCCACGCTCGTGCCCGGCAGCAGTTCCAGCGTCGGGTGCTGCGCCTCGGCGGTCTCCACCAGCGTCGCCGGAAGGTGTTTCGGCTCGATGAACGGCCCCTCGGGATTCTCGGTCAACGGTATGCCCCCCGGTCCGACGCCCTCGTCGCCGAAGAGTCCTTTGCCGGGTGCGGGAATGGTTACCTTCGCCTTCTTCGCACAGCCGGGGGCAACGGCGACGAACGCCACCAGGGCCGCGCACAGCATGAAGCGTTTCATTCTACTACCTCCTGTATAATGGTTGCTGCATTATAACACACATTCCGACACATGGTACATCAACGGCGCCGTTGACTCAAGATATTTCGTGAGCGCAAGCTTGGGGTTGTTTTTGAACTCCCCGATCGCCTGGGCGAAGTAGGGGAACATGAACTTCTTGTGCACCGGCAGCTCGAACGGGAGCGCCCCGTTGAGCACGAAGTCCACCGTGGTAATGAACGGCACGATGTAACGCATCTCGCTTTTCCTGACGTAGTGCCAGTGCCCGATCGTGCGGACGGGATCGTAGCTGCGGTGCCATGAATCGCGCACCATGCGGCGAAGGAGGCGGGTGTCTGTCCATCGCACCCAGTTCCCCTCGTTATCCTTGAGCTGGCTGAGGGTTTCGATGTAGAGGCGGAACTTCATTTCGCGCGGAACGCTGTGTGTCATCTTCTCATACAGGCCGTGGAGGCTGTCGATGAGGAGGATCTGGTTGCGTTTGAGCGAGAAGGGAACAGTCTTCTTCTCGCGCTTGCCCGTCTTGAAGTTATAGATCGGTGTCTGGACGGTCTTGCCCTTGATCAGTTCGGCGAGGTGCTCGTTGATGAGGGCGAGGTCGAGCGCCTCGGGCACCTCGAAATCGTAATCCCCGAACTCGTCCTTCGGGTGCATCTCGAGATTGAAGAAGTAGTTATCCAAATTCATCGGGACGATGCTCATGCCCGCTTCCATGAGGCGCTCATTGAGCTTGATGGTGGTGGTGGTTTTGCCCGACGAGGAGGGACCGGCGATGATGGCGATGCGCACCAGGTCGCGGTGCTTGATGATCTTGTCAGCGGCACACGAAACGTTGCGGACGTACTCGGCGTCGCCCTCGCGGACGAGCTCGGGGAAGGTGCCGTCGAGCACCCTCTTATTGAGACCCCCGACGGTGTCGACACCGTGGGCCATGTTCCACTCGAGTACGTTCTGGACCACCATCTTGGGGATATTCCGCCGTTCCAGCTGTTCAAAGTTGGCTTCGGTTTCTTTCCGCTTCATTGTATTCGTGGGCACTCCTATGACATGGTTATGAGGCACACCGCCGCCCCAAAAAAATCAGGAGCACTATTCTAGACATAATGCTGATTTTGTCAATGTATTTCTGATCAATGCACTACAGAACGCACACCAAAGTGTGCGCTATGAATTGTGCGCTACAACGTACAGCTTCTAATCCGTCCGCGCATATCCCGCGCGGAGCTGGCCGCACGCGGCGCTGATCTCGCCACCCTTGCTGCGCCGGAGGGTCGCCATCCGGCAGAAGGGGCGGATCCACTCCAGGAATTGCAGGGCGTGGTTTTCGTCGCATGGTTGAAACCGCTTGTCGGGGAGTCGGTTATAGAGAATAGCGTTGATCTTGCACGGGACCTTCCCGACAAGCTCGCCCAGGCGCCGGGCGTCGCTGTGGGAATCGTTGATCCCCTTCAGGAGGACGTATTCGAAACTGACCGGGCGTTTGACGGCGCGCGCATAGAAGCGTGCCGCCTCGATGACCTTATCCAGGGGGTAGAGGCGCGCCTGGGGGAAGAGCTCGCCGCGCTTCGCCTCATCGGGGGCGATTATCGAGATTGCCAGCTCGGGCCTGACCGGGGCGGCGGCGAGCGTGTAGATCGCGGGCACAATGCCGCAGGTGGAGATGGTGATCCGCCGCGGGCTGAATGCCGGTCCCTCTTTGGAGGTGAGCAGGGAGATCGCGGTCATGACGTTGGCCGGGTTGAGGAGGGGCTCGCCCATGCCCATGAATACGGCGTTGGTGATGCGATCCCCCGGTTTCAGGCTCGCCTGCACCTTGATAAACTGGTCGATTATCTCGCCCGCGGTCAGGTTGCGTTTCAACCCGATGGCCCCGGTGGCGCAGAAGAGGCATCCAACCGCGCACCCGACCTGGCTCGAGAGACACACCGTCCGGCTGTGCTCGAGGGCCAGGAGGACCGTTTCGATCGTCTCACGGTCTTCGAGCCTGAAAAGGAATTTCCGAACGTCGCCGGTCGGTGTCGCGATTGTTGTCAGGGTCTCCAGGTTGCCGATCCGCGCCTCCCGGGAGCAACGCTCGCGAAGCGCCTTGGGGAGAGAGGACATTCTTTCGAAGTCGGGAGCCCCGTGGGCGTAGATCCATTGGGCGATCTGGCGGCCTCGGTAGGCATGCTCGCCCATGCCCTTGACAAACTGCTCTATTTCGGCGGTGGTCATGCCCTTGAGGTCAGGTTTCATGGGCCACAGTTATACCACGATCCTTCACCTCATGGAAGGGGCGTAATGGTGTGGTTAAGGGGGTTCGCCGCGGATAAACGAGGATAGCCGCTGATTTTGAATTAAAGTTTTCGGATCACTAGTGTCCCATTATAACTTGAACAGTACCAACTTGTTATCGATATTGGCATCGGTTGGTTCATGGTCATATTCTGTAAGTACTTGCAATAGAGATTGTTTCTCGAAAAGGGTAACGCTCAATATTTGTAAAATAGCGTAGAGGCTCATGTCTAGTTTGAGCAATTATCTTTAGCATTTAGCTAAGAAATAGGGATAGTCCAAAAATTACAGTTGACACATTTTCTGGTTGTGATACACTACGCACGATCAGAGTAGCGCCGTGGTAAATAGGTTATGGAATCTATGGGCCGTGAGCGAACTCGACTCGCGGCTTTTTTTTGACCAGAGGCGATTCTGATTAGGGAGGCTGCGGCCCCGTTCACCAGAATGGGCCGCATACACAAAGGGTGCCTCCCCCCGCGCCGAATAAGGAGTTATTACAATGGCGAAAGGTACAGTGAAGTGGTTCGACGCCCGGAAGGGCTTTGGGTTCATCACCCCAGAGAGCGGTGAGGACCTTTTCGTGCACCACAGCTCCATCCAGCAACAGGGATTCAAGACCCTGGAGGATGGCGAGGTTGTGGAGTTCGAAGTAGCCCCCGGCCGTAAGGGCCAGCAAGCCGTGAACGTACGTCGGCAGGGTCAGTAAGCCGTCGTTCCACGACAACAGGCCCCGTCTCTCCAGCGTGAGGGACGGGGCTTTGTCGTGTCTGAACATTGACGTGGCGAGGTGGGAATGAGAGTCGCCCTTATATCCCTGTTCAACTATGAAAATTACGCCATGCGGAGCCTTTTTTCCTATCTCCGCGGCAGCGGCGTACCCGCCTCGTTCGTAGGCTTCAAGCGCATGCGCCGGAAGGTGACCAAGACACTCAAGAACGAATTCATGGAGATGAACGACTTTCACACCGAGGTCAGCGACGAGGATATCGCCGCCCTCGCGGCGGAGCTGGACCGGTTGCGGCCGTCGTTGATCGGCATCGGCGTGCAATCGTCGCATTTCAAGACCGCCCAGCGAATCACGGCCGCGCTTAAGCGGAAGAGCAGCACCCCGATTATCTGGGGAGGGGCGCATCCCACCGTTGATCCCGAGGGCTGCATCCCTCACACCGACCTGCTGTGCGTGGGCGAGGGGTACGACTCCATCCTCGAGCTTGCCCGCAGGATTGGGGCGGGCGTGCCGTACCGTGACATACCCAATATCTGGGTCAACGAATCGGGTGCGATCGTCAGGAACGAGTCGCGGTCCCTCATCGAGGACCTCGACCGGTTGCCGTACGCCAGTTATGATGGCGAGGACAAAAGCTACATCGATGACGGCCGTCTTGAACCGCACAGGAACATAGACTATTTCGGCTATGGCTTTACTGACGATCCCGGCAAGACCGTCCACCAGACGATGACCTCGCTCGGCTGCCTGATGAACTGCTCGTTCTGCATCAACGCCCTCGCTCACGGGACTTACCGGCGCCGGAGCGTGCAGCACGTCATTAGCGAGCTGGTCGGGGCGAAGCGGAAAAACCCGGGCCTCAGGATGGTGTTTTTCTGGGATAACATCTTTCAGGTGAACCGGCGCTGGTGCCTGGAGTTTGCCGATGCGTACAAGTCCGAGGTGGGGTTGCCATTCTTTGCCTATTCCCACCCCTCCTGCATGGATGAAGAGACACTCGTGGCGCTGCGCAAGGCGGGGTGGTGCGTGACCGTCATGGGCATCCAGAGCGGGAGCTACGCCGTGCGGAAGGATCTCTACAACAGGAAGGAGATGAACGTCCATGTGATCGCCGCGGCGCGCAAGCTCGACGCCCTGCGCAAGATCAAGCGCCCGTACAGCGTCTTCAAGATCTATTACGATTTCGTAAAGAACAACGTTCTTGAAACAAGGGAAAATCTCCAGGAGGGCCTCGAACTGATCCTCCAAGTTCCCAAGAACTTTATTTTCCAGGCGTTCAACCTCTCGTTTTTCCCGAACTACACGCTCACCAGGCGCTACCTTGCCGAGGGGGTTATCTCGGAGGGGGATGTAGAGGGGAATATAGAAACCTCCGCCAACGACTGGATCACGACCTATGACTCCAAAAAGGAGTACAGCGGCATACTCAGGACGCATGAATACTACTACCTCCTCTGCTCCCTCGCGCAGTTTAAGATTTTTCCCAACAGGTGGATACGCCTGATCGAGCGGCGGGGGGTCTTTACGCAGAGACTGGGCGCGCTGCACCGGCTCTGCAGGATGGTCCGCTTCGTGGATCTCTACTTCAGCCCCTCCAACTACGTGTGGCTCTTCGCGATCCTCAAGGTCGTGTCGCTCAGGATGAAACTCAAGCACAGGATTCTCGTGCGCCTGAAATGAGTTCACCGCCGTTCCCAGCGCCCCGACTTAAATCCACGCATCGCTTTTTTCCCGCGCTGTGACGCTCTTCAGCGCGGAACGCACCACAGAATGCACTCTTTTTCCAGTCGCAGGGCACACTTCAGTGTGCCCGTTGCCCCCGTGGCCGTGCGTGGCTGCGGCGCATGGCGCATACATTCACTCGCGCACACTGAAGTGTGCGCTACTATGAAGATGTCACTGGTCATATCGATCCGCGTTCATCCGCGGCAAGAATCAAACATTTATTCGCTGTGATGGCGGGCACTAACTATTTCAAACGCGGCCCCCGGAATGGTACAATGGGCGCCTCACGCGCACGGGGGCAATGGAAATACCGATGGAACAGTGGCAGCATCTCAGGGAGGGGAAGCGGCGCAGGCTGGAGCGTGCGCGCCAGATCGCTCCCTCAAAGATTGTCCGCCACGAGCAAACGGTCGATCTTCTCCAGGCGGTGATCGAGAAGGGCGACAGGGTATGCATCGAGGGGGACAATCAGAAGCAGGCCGATTTCCTGGCCGCCGCGCTGGCCCGCTGCGATGCAGGCGCAGTGTCCGATCTCCACATGATCATGTCCTCCATCTCGCTCCCCGAGCACATCGCCCTCTTCGAGAAGGGGATCGCCCGGACGGTTGACTTCTGTTATTCGGCCCGCGAGGGGGCGCGCCTGGCCAGCCTCGTGGCGAACAGGAAGATCTCCATCGGGGCGATCCACACCTATCCCGAACTGTACGCCCGCTATTTCATGGACCTTACCCCCCATGTCAGCCTCATCTGCGCCGACGCCGCCGACGGGGCGGGGAATCTCTATACCGGTTTCAACACCGAGGACACTGCTGTCATCGCGGAGGCGACCGCGTTCCGGAACGGGGTCCTGATCGCCCAGGTCAACGAGATCGTGGACGCGCTCCCGCGCACAGACATCCCCGGCGACTGGGTCGACTTCGTCGTGAAGAGCCCCAGCCCCTACTCGATCACGCCCCTTTTCACGCGCGACCCGGCAGACCTAAACGAGATCAAAATCCTGATGGCCATGATGGTGATCAAGGGGATCTACGCCCCGTACGGGGTGCGCTATCTCAATCACGGCATCGGCTACAATACCGCGGCGATCGAACTCCTGCTGCCCACGTACGGCGAGGCGCTCGGCTTGAAGGGAAGCATCTGCACCCACTGGATGCTTAATCCCCACCCCACGCTCATCCCGGCGATCGAGAGCGGTTTCGTGCAGGCGGTCTACTGCCCCGGGTCCGAGGTCGGGATGGAAGAGTATATCAGGGCGCGCCCCGACATCTTCTTCACCGGCCACGACGGGTCGATGCGCTCGAACCGATGTCTCGCGCACCTCGCGGGGCACTACGCCCTCGACCTTTTCATCGGCTCCACTCTCCAGATCGATACCCGCGGGAACAGCTCGACCGCCACCGTCGGCAGGATTGCGGGATTCGGCGGGGCGCCGAACCTCGGCTGCGACGCGCGCGGCCGTCGCCACGGGAGCCCGGCGTGGCTGAAGGCGGGCCAGGAGCAGGCGCGCTACGCGAAGCGGTCCCTGCCGCGGGGGAGGAAGCTCGTCGTGCAGATCGTGGAGACCTTCCAGGAGAGGGGCACGCCCACCTTCGTGGAGGAGCTCGATGCCGTGAAGCTGATGCGCGACATGGGGCAGGAGATCCCTCCCGTCATGGTGTACGGCGATGACGTCACGCACATCGTCACCGAGGAGGGGATCGCCAATCTGCTGCTCTGCCGGAACGAGGAGGAGCGCATCCAAGCGGTCCGGGGGGTCGCGGGCTACACGCCGGCGGGGTTGCGGCGCTCGGCCGCCGCGGTGGGGAACCTGATCGCGCGCGGGGTCATCACGCGCCCACAGGATCTGGGGATCCGGTGGAGCGACGCGAGCACCGATCTCCTCGCCGCGCGCTCGGTCCGCGAGCTCGTCGAGTGGTCCAAGGGGCTCTACCGGCCGCCGCGGCAGTTCATCAGATGGTAATAATACAGCCAAGAGTCTCAAGCATGTAGCTTACAGCTGAAATAATGGAACGGTAATGGAAAAATTAGATTTCACGTTTAGGTGCAGCGGTGAGCGGGTCGAGAGCGCGGCAGTGAGCGTTTTGGTCGGCGTGGTCTCTTCCGGCAACCTCGAGGTGTTCATCGAGAAGGGCGGCGATCCCTCCTGCTGCCGGGTCGAGGTGGCGACCTCGCACGGAGGCTTCGAGCGGGCCTGGCGGACGCTGTTCGCCGACTTTCTCTTTCAGTATGACCTCTCCGGGTACGCGATCTGGATCAACGACGCTGGCGCAGTCCCCGCGGTGGTGAAGCTCCGCCTGCACCAGGCGGTCGAGGAGCTCATGGAGAAGGGCAGATGAACTCACGCGGGATGCGTCCCCCCCTCTACAGCTGCGCGGATGCGCGAAAACTCCTGGCGCACCTCCTCGACCAGGGCTCGTTTATCGAATTCTGCGGGCCGCGTGAGAGGATCGCCAATCCGCACCTCGCCGCCCTCAATGTGCCGATGTCGTTTGACGACGGCGTGGCGGTGGGCGCGGGCATGCTCAACGGCACGGAGGTGTACTGCGCCGCGCAGCAGGGTGCCTTCATCGGGGGCGCGGTGGGGGAGATCCACGGGGCGAAGGTCACCGGGCTCCTCGAACGCGCCCGGGAGCGCAAGCCCGGCGCATTCCTCTTTCTCATCGACAGCGGCGGCGTCCGCCTCCACGAGGCCAACGCGGGACTGATCGGGATCTCCGAGATGATGCGGGCGTTGCTCGACCTGCGCGCGTCGGGGGTGCCCTGCATCGGCATGATCGGCGGCCGCGAGGGTGCGTTCGGCGGCATGGGGATCCTGGCGCGCTGCTGCGACCATGTCATCATGAACGAGCACGGCCGGCTGGGGATGTCGGGGCCGGGGGTCATTGAGAACGTCATGGGGGTGGAGGAGTTTGACGCAGGCGACCGCGCGATGATCTGGAGGACCTACGGCGGCAAGCACCGGTATCTCATCGGCGAGGCAGATTGCTTCGTGGATGACTCGCTGGAGGCATTCCGGTCGGCCGCCGCGGCGCTCATGAGTGCCCGGACGCAGATCACGGCCCAGAGCCTCGGCGCCGGGCAGCGCGATCTTGAGGGGCGCTATGGCGCGTTCCGCGCGTGCACCGACGCGATGGAGATCTGGCGGGCCCTCGGGATAGAGCGCCCGGAGGAGGTGCAGCTCCTTTCCACCGCCGACTTCCTGCGCGTTGCCGCCGGGAGGAAAGGGGTGCCCGCAGCGCCGCAAGGTCCCATGGAGGCGGGGCGTGAGAAGGAGGCGAGGTCCCCGGCAATCCTCGCGCGCCTTTTTCCTGCGGGGCACCGCTGCGAGGTGCGGAGGGGCGTGATTACCGGACGCGCAGTCTGCGCGGGGCGCGAGATAGCCGTAATCGGGACGACAAATCATACGACCATTGATATACCCATGTCGCTTCGCCTGTCCGCGCACGTGCTCGCGACGGTTGAGTCCGCGCCGGGCATGCCCATTGTGATGCTCGTGGATTGCGCCGGACAGCAGCTCAGCAGGGAGGCGGAGCTCCTCGGGATCAACGGCTATTTCGCGCATCTGCTTAAATGCCTGCACCATGCGCGCGCGTCCGGTCATCACCTTGTAAGCGTCGTCTATGGGAAAGCCCTCAGCGGCGCATTCCTCTCATTCGGCCTGATGGGGGACCAGGTCTACGGCATCACCGGTTCCGAGGTGGGCGTGATGAAGCTCTCGGCCATGGCGCGGGTGACGAAAATATCGGAGCGGCAGCTCAGGCGGCTGGGAGAGACATCGGCGGTGTTCGCCCCAGGCATGGAGAATTTCATGCGGCTCGGCGGCAACCAGGAAATATGGACCGCGGAGGGGGAAGTGGAGGACCGGCTCGCGGCGGCGCTGCGGGTTGCCGACAGGGATGACCGGCGGCGGGCATTGGGCGCGGAGCGTGGAGGCAGGACGCTCGCTCGGATGGTGGCCGAAAAGGTGAAGGCGGACGTTGCCCGGGAGATGTCGAGATGATCTTCAACCGGCACTATCTGGCGCGGCTGGAGAACCCCCGGGAGGGACATGGTTTCGAAACGCACCCGCACCGTGGCGCGATCATTGACTGGTTCGAACGGCGCCTGCCGGCGGTCGTCTGCCGTTCGGAGAGCCAGGGATCGGGAGAGGTGACGCTCGGCATTCATTTTCCCCCCGGGGGATATCTCCGGGGAGAACGGGTGTCGTTTATCCTGCCCCTTTCGCGGCTCGCATCGGTCATACCCCCGCCCCTGCTCGCCGAGGTGGCTCCCCGCGCCCCGGGGGCATGGCGAGATGCCCTCGGGCGTCTCCTGGCGATGAGTCCCGCGTGCGCGGAATGGCGCGTGTACGGCTCCCATATGTGGCGGGCGCTCACCGGGGAACAGTATCTCAGGGACACTTCTGATATCGATCTCCTCATACCGGCTGCCACCGCCGTTGCGGCGGAATCCGTCCTGGAAGTGATTCCGCGATGGGAACGGTCGAGCGGGTTCAGGGCGGACGGGGAGGTGATCTTCCCCTGCGGCGGGGCGGCCGCCTGGAGAGAGCTCCTGGGTGGGAACAGGATGCTCCTTGTAAAGAGCCTGTGCGCGGTTGGCCTCAGGCCGCGGGAGGAAGTTTTCCATGACACCACTCGAAGCGGTGCTGCCTCTGCCCATCCTGCGTGATGGAGGATCAGGCACCGCGCCGCTGATCGGGCGCCTGGCCGCGCGCGCCCTCCGCGCCGAGCTCATGTGTTTTCCCAAGCCCGGATGTGTGAGCGTCCACGATTCCGGGAGCCATCGGGACATGGACGCCCGGCATTTTATCAGGAGTATCGGCATTCTCGCACCGTACTTTGAAGTACTTGCCGCGGCGGGGGAAAGAGAGGCGGCGTTTGAGGAGCTCAAGGAAATCGGGATAGGGGCGGAGGCGGCGATGCTGGCCGCTACCGGGGGGATCAATACCCACCGCGGCGCGATTTTCAGCATGGGGCTGCTCGCCGCCGCCGCGGGGCTGCTCATCGGGCGGGGACAGCCGCCGGCGCCCCGTGCCCTTGGCCGCGCGGTCGTCAGACGCTGGGGCAGCGCGATCAGGCGTCACTCGGGGGGAGGTGACAGCCATGGGGGAATCTCGCGATCCCTGTACGGCGCGGGAGGGGCGAGGGACGAGGCCGTCCGCGGATTTCCCACGCTTGTTACAAAGGCATATCCCGCGCTCGAAGAGGGGGTGGCGATCGCGGGAGACTGGAATGCGGCGCTCGTGCATACCATCTTTGCGGTCATTGCGGTGCTGGATGATACGAATATCCTTTTCCGCGCCGGGAGAGAGGGGCTCGTATGGGCGCAGGAGATGGCCGGGGGATTT
>JAPLCY010000298.1 GCA_026391995.1 Candidatus Auribacterota bacterium | reverse complement strand
CAGCCCTTCCCCCTGCCCGGCATGAACGCGATCTTCCGGCACCCGGCGGCCGCGCGAGGCATCCACCCGTTCGGGGAGACGTCGCCGGTCGAGCGGATCATCCTGAGACTCGGACTGACCACGGTGGACGTGGGCAGCGTGGGCGAGAGCAACCACGAGCTGACCGCGCGGTTCTTCCTGTCGGCCCGCTGAGCCGGCACGAGGGACGGGCGCGGATCGCGGATCGTCCCCCCCAAAAACAGTTGACGTGCGCGGGGCGAGTGCCGATTCTGCGGCCCGATGTGGAGCCACCTGTACCGGGCGTTCTCGAAGTCCAAGGTCGCGGAGCCCGGCGTGGTGTTCCGGCGCGTGCTCCGCATCGCCGCCCCGTACCGCATCAAGCTGCTCGTCGCCGCCGGCTGCATGCTGCTCCTCGCGCTGACCACCAGCGCGTACGCCTACGCCGTCGGTCCGCTGCTGCGCTTCATCTACGCGGGCGGCAAGTCCGCGGGCGAGTTCGGCGGCGTGGGCCGCTGGGTCGGCGACTGGCTGGCCGGGGATCCGGGCCGCATGGCGCTGCTGCTGTCGCTGATGGTCATCGGCCTGGCGCTGGCCAAGGGCCTGGCCTCCTTCGGCGAGATCTCGCTGATGGGCGCCGTCGGCCAGGGCACGATCCACGACATGCGGCGGACGCTGATGGACCGCGTGCTGGCCTTCGCGCCGGACCAGCTGGTCGCCGACGAGCGCGGCGATCTCGCATCGCGCTTCATGATCGACGTTTCGCTGATGGAGGCGGTCGTCACCTACGGCATCACGGCTCTGGTCCGCGACCTGCTCCAGGCCCTCGCTCTGCTGTCCCTTGCGTTGTACCTCGACCCCGTCCTCGGCCTCGTCGCCCTCGCGATCCTGCCCTTCACCTCGTGGGTCATCGTCACGATCAGCCGCCGCACGCGCCGCGTGCAGCACCGGGCCCAGGAAGCCCTGGGCGCCCTGGCCGCCCGCGTCGAGGAAACCGCCGCCGGGCTTGCCGTGATCCGCCACCACGGCGCCGAGGCCAACCAGGCCGCGCGGTTCGGCGGGGCGTCTACTCATTCGGCACGCCCATTGAATTCGGCATCGGCGGCAATTACCAGCAGTATGCCGCGGAGGGATGGAGCTTCCCCCAGACGGCGTATACGTATACCAGTGATGAGTCGGCTTCACTGAAGATCCCCATCCGGCCCGCGGCATCTGACATAATGCTGGAAGCCACCCTATTCCCATTCACCTCCCCGCCGTTGCTGAATACCCAGAAAGTGCATGTGTCTGTTAACGGTCAAAAAGTGGAGACCTGGGAGGTCACCCCGCAGACGAGCGTGTACGGAGCGCTGATCCCCAGGGAAATCGCAAGGGATTCGACGCTGATCATACGCTTCGACCTTCCGGACTCAAAATCGCCCCTGGAATTGAACACGGGTATCGAATATCGGAGGCTGGGGGTCGGCGTGCGGACGATTGTGCTTTCGGAACAGGGCCATCCATAAGACCAGTGGATGTTGCATATGGAGCTCCACGCGTAAGCGCGTGGTTCCTAAACTGACTACGGGCTTCGCTCGAGACGCAAGCGGGATGGAAGCCTCGGGAAACCCAGCTGCCCATTCATCCATCCACGGTGGAACCGGGATGGTTTTCTGGGAGTCGGGATAAATTCCAAGAAGCGGGAATAGTCCGGGAATTTTCGCCCTTGCGCCGATTCGTGCCTCCTCTATAATATACGGATGCGGACCGCCGGGGCCCTCGGGGCTTACGGCACACAGATCTCATGAAAGGCAGGTTGTCCCATGCTCGCGTTTTTCAGGCGCCGGATGAAGCTCATCCTCTGGATCCTCGTTGTGGTGGTGATTGTCACCTTTATCCCCTGGGGCGTGGGCGTCCGCCTTCGCTGGCGAGGCGAGCGGGGATCCGATATCGCCGGAGAGCTGTTCGGGAAGAAGGTCTCCCGCACCGAGTACAACGATGCCTACACCTCCGTCCGCACGAACTATATCCTCTTCAGGAGCAAGGCCGAACTTAACGAGGAACAGATCAAGCGCGAGGCATGGGAACGCCTCATCATGCTGCGTGAGGCCGCACGCCAGGGGATCACCGTGCCCGACAAGGAGCTCGCCCAGACCATACGCATGCAGTTCGGGAGGGAGGGAGGCTTCAACCAGGAGGTCTACGAGAACGTCCTGAAGTTCGCGGGAATAGGCCCCGATCGCTACGAAGAATGGACGCGCGAATCGCTCATAATCAACCGGCTCCAGGGGCGCGCGCGGCAGGGGGTCTGGCTCCCCGACGCGGAGATAGAGCGGAAGATCCGCGAGGAACAGACCACCAATCGCATCCGCTATGTTCTTGTCAAAGCCGCCGACCTCGAAAAATCCGTCAATCCCAGCGATGAGGAGGTGAAGAAATTTCACGGGGCGCACGCGGCGGAATACACCTCGCCGCCCCGCGTGTCGGTCCGCTACCTCTTCATCCCATGGTCCTCCTCTTCTCCCGTCGCGGTGACGGATGAGTCGATCAAGGCCTATTACGAGGAACACCCCGATGAATTCTCTCACGACATCCGCCTCCGGGCGCGCGGCATTCTTCTGAAGGTCGAGGGGAAGGACCGCGCCAGGGCGGATGCCGATGCCAATAAAAAGGCAATAAAGATACTGTCCGAGCTCCGCAACGAAAAGGATTTCGCCAGGCTTGCGAAAAAATACTCGCAGGATGACGTCACACGCAAAAAGGGCGGCGACCTCGGCCTCGTGGAGTCGAAGGATATGTCGAAGGCGCTCTGGGATAAAGCCTCCGCCCTCAAGGCCGGAGAGGTGACCGATCCGGTGAAGGATGGGCATGGGTATCACCTGGTCAAGGTCGAGGAGATCCAGCAACCGGGCGCGAAACCGCTCCAGGAGGTGCGCGAATCCATTAAGGCCAAGCTCGAACGCGAGGGGAAGGATCGCGCGGGTGAAGAGGCGCGGCAGGCAGCCTACGCAAAGGCGGTTGATCTATCCCTGGCCCTGGTGGACGCGAAAAACGCCGATGAGATCGCGAGGAAGCAGGGGGTCGCGCTCAGGGAAGCAGGTCCATTTGCCGAGCGGGACACCCTGAAGGAGATCTCTCCGAGCGGGGAATTTATCCGCGCCGCCTTCCAGACGGAGGTCGGCTCATTCAGTGATATAGTTGAAATCCCCGACAAGGCCTACTGTATCATCCTCCCGAAAGAGAAGTTCGAGGCGAAGCCCAAGACCGCGGATGAGGCGCGCGGGGAAATCGTCAAAAAGCTCAGGGAAGAAAAGGCGCGGCACAAGGCGCACGAGCTCGCCGCAGCCAGGCGCGCCGAGGTGGACACGCGCATGAAGGAGGCAAGGCTCGATTTCGCCGCCGCGTGCAAGGCGCTCGGCGTCGCGACGGAGGAAAGCGCGCCGTTCCAGGCGGGGGCCCCGATCCCGGGGCTCGGGCTCGAACCGGCGATCGCCTCGGCCGCCGCCAAGCTTCCGATCGGGGCAGTAAGCCAGGTCTTCGACATCAAGACCGGCTCATGTTTCCTCGCCGTGACCGGGAGAGAAGAACCCTCGGAGAAGAAGATCGCCCAGGGAATCGAGGGATTCCGGCGCAGGGCGATGGCGAAGGAGGAGCGCCGCTATGTGAGCGAGTGGAACCGCTGGCTCCACGAGCAGGCCAGGCAGGTCGACTACACCTCCATCCCCGCCGTCGACGCGGGCATGCCCCCGGACGTCGGGGATTGATCGTCGCCGGCTAGGGGCGCGGCGCGGAGGATGGGCCCGGCGATGCGGCCTCCCGCACCACGGTCTTTGTCACACGGTCCACCACAAAGCCGTTGAGCTTCCCCTTCTGTGTTTCCTTGACCCGGATGCGGCCGTAGACCTGAAGCTTATTCCCCGGCGGGATCATGCGGAGACCCGCCATGTTCGCATCGTTCATGGGGAGATAACACGGGACCACCACGCCGCGCATGGCGAGTTTGATCACCTTTTGCGGCGTCATCCCCGCGGCCTTTTCGAGGTCGCTGAACGACTCGTCCATCCCGCCGTACTCTCCCTCAAACCAGATCGGCCGTTCCACCGGCAGGTTCGCATTGGACCCGAGGACGGCGGGGGTGACCTCCTGATACTGCTCTTCCTTCAGGTTCGTCCCCTCTTCGAACATCTCCTCCGGCGAATCATGGCTCCCCCATCCCCTCTCCACGCGGCTCGCCAGGAATATGATTTCGCTCTCCCGCGGCCCGTAGACGTACACCCGCTCCTCCCACGACCTGCCGCCCGTGTACTTTCCCCGCGTGGTCTCGCGGGTGCGGGCCTCGAGAATCGACATGAGGCTCCCTTGAACCCTGACGTGGTCGCCGGGCGTGCACGTATTGAGGGCGTCCTGCACGAACGCTGTTCGCATGCCGATGCACGGATAGGGCAATTGCCCCAGCCTGAACTTCAGGTAGCGATCGGCGGTGTAGAAGTTGACCGTCTCGATGCGGCTGAAGCGTTCCACGATATTCTCAAAAGTATCCTCCAGGACAACCGGTCGTCCCATGTAGCGATCGGGCGAGACCCTGAACGCCTGGAAGGTGTCGCCGTGAATCACCTCCTCGGCATGCAGGCAACCGGACCACACACATACAGCTATTGCGACACACGCGATGATGGATAACTTCATGCTGCCCTCCCTTCTGGGATTTGGGATTTATCCCTCAACTGGTTCTCGTCCACGTCCCTAGCCTGGATTATTCATCGGACGAACAAAAGAGCAATTTTAACATCATAGCAAGACTAACCGCGGATTGGACGGACTACCTGTAATAATCTGCGTAATCTGCGGTAAAACATCGAAAGTTGGTGAATAGATCAGGCTAGACCCCTTTTCGGGGTCGAGGAAAGATTTGGGATTTCACTGCCGTACGGCAGTGGGAACCGACCGCAAAGCGTGCGCGCCTCCACGCGGACATCCCGAATCACCGATTCCTCCCCCCTGCCCCGGATCGCCCGCGCGATCAAGTCCGCGATCTGGGACATCTCCGCCTCACCCATGCCCCTGGTGGTCACGGCGGGCGTGCCGATCCGGATGCCGCTCGTGACCGTCGGTTTCTGGGTGTCGAACGGTATCATATTCTTGTTCACCGTGATCCCGGCCGCGTGAAGGACATCCGACGCCTCTCTACCGGTGAGGCCGAGGGGCGAGAGGTCCAGGAGCATGAGATGATTATCCGTTCCCCCCGAGACCAGCCTGAAGCCGTGGCCGGCGAGCGCCCGGGCGAGGGCCTCGGCGTTCCGCACAATCTGCCGCTGGTATTCCTTGAACCCCGGCTTCAGCGCCTCCGCGAACGCGACCGCCTTCGCCGCGATCACGTGCATGAGCGGCCCCCCCTGCATCCCCGGGAACACGGCACGGTCGAGAACCTTCGCGTACTTGGCCTTGCAGAGCACCATGCCGCCGCGCGGACCGCGGAGCGTCTTGTGCGTGGTGGTGGTCACGAAATCCGCCGGCGGCACCGGCGAGGGGTGGAGACCCGCCGCGACAAGCCCCGCGATGTGAGCCATGTCCACCATGAGCATGGCCCCCGCCTTTGCGGCGATGGCGGCAAAGCGCTCATAATCAATTACGCGTGAATACGCGCTCGCCCCGGCGATAATGAGCCTGGGTTTGAACTCACGCGCTTTTCGCTCACAATCGTCGTAGTCGATCTGCTCGGTATCGCGCCGCACGCCGTAGGAGTTGATCCGGTAGAGTTTCCCGGAGAAGTTGACCGGGTGCCCCATGGAAAGGTGGCCGCCGTGGGCCAGGTCCATGGAGAGGATCGGGTCACCCGGGGAGAGGACGGCGAAGTACACGGCCATGTTCGCCTGCGTGCCGGAGTGCGGCTGCACGTTGGCGTGTTCGGCGCCGAAAAGCTCGCACGCCCTTGTCCGGGCAAGATCCTCAACCGTGTCAACATTCTCGCAGCCGTCGTAATAGCGCTTCGCGGGATACCCCTCGGCGTATTTGTTGGTCATCACCGAACCCGTGGCCTCAAGCACTGCGGGGCTCGTGAAGTTCTCCGAGGCGATCAGCTCTATTTCGTCCGACTGCCGCCGCATCTCGCGTTCGAGCGCGTCACAGACCGCCGGATCAACACGCCTTACATTTTCCAGATGCACCGCTGCCTCCTCGGGAAAGAATGACAAATGACATAATCCTGATAGCGGAATTCCCGTCACCGCTGCTCGTGAATTCATCTGCCATTTGAGTTTTTCCTTTTGTTCTCCCGTGTGCGGGATTTGGGATTGGGGATTTGGGATTTCTCTATATCTTCTATCATCGCCACTCTCCTCCCGTGCCGCCCTCCCTCACACGGCGTGACGAGCCATAGATCCACGATCCCCTCCCCCTGTTGGGGAGAAGTACGGCTCCCCGCGAGGACAAGGACATTGGCGTCGTTGTGCCGCCTGCTCAACGCCGCCATCTCCTCATCGAGGCAGAGGGCCGCGCGCACACCCCTGATCTTGTTGGCCACGATACTCATTCCTATCCCGCTCTTGCAGATGACGATCCCGCGCTCACACTCACCCCGGGCGACCGCGCGAGCCGCCTGCGCGCCATAGTAGGGATAATCGACGGAACGCGTGCCGGAGGTGCCAAAGTCGGCGACCTCGTGACCGGATAACTTCAAATGCCGCGTGATCGACTCTTTCAGTTCATACCCGCCATGATCACTCGCGATCGCGATTTTCATTAACTTTTCCCTTTGCGTGTCCGGGGCCCGGCCCGGTGACCGCTCGCCGTGTTCAGAATTTCCGCCGTGGTGATGACGCCCTCGCGGACGACCATTGGCGTATCCCCGCTCGCATCCACCACGGTCGACTCCCTGCCGTAACGGGTACGACCCCCCGCCAGCACGATGTCGGCACGCCCCCTCATCGCGGCCACGGCATCCCCGCCGCTCACGGGGTTTGGCTCCCCGCTCAGGTTCGCGCTCGTCCCGCCGCACGGAACGCCCGCGGCGCGTATCAGGGCGAGGGCAACCACGTCATCCGGCATCCGGAAGCCGAGCAACGATCCCTCCTCCCGTCCCCTCAGGAGAAGCGTCAGGGGCCCCGGCCAGAAGCGCCCGATCAGGCGCTCTGCCGCCGGCGGTATCTCCCGGACGTACCGCCGCAGCTCTTCCCTCTCCGCGAGGTAGTGCGCGAGGGGCTTGTGCGAGGGCCGTCCCTTGATCTCATAAATCCTGCGCACCGCGTCCGCATTCGATGCGTCGCATCCCACGCCGTAGACGGTCTCGGTAGGGAACACAACCACCTTCCCCTCACGCAACGCCTGTGCCGCCTGCCGGATGCGCTCCATATCATCGACGCCGCCCGTGAGTTCCAGTATCGTGGTAAAAACCATGGTCCACCGGCGTCTAGTGTTTGAAACACCGCATCCCGGTGAAGACCATCGCCACCCCGAGCTCGTCGCAGGCGGCGATGATCGCCTCGTCCATTTTCGACCCCCCGGGCTGGACAATGAGCCTCACCCCCGCACGGGCAAGCTCATCCACCGCGTCCCTGAACGGGAAGAAGCCGTCCGACACGGCGACGCACCCCTTGAGCGGCTTTCTCACCTTCGCCACGGCGATCCTGGCCGCGTCGACGCGGCTCATCTGGCCGGCCCCGATCCCCACCGTCCCCTCCGCGTCGGCGATCACCACCGCGTTGGACCTGACGTGCCTCACCACCGTCCAGGCGAAAAAAATGGCCCCTGCGTCAGCCGCCACGGGCGTCGCCCTGGTCACGTGCTTGAGATCCCCGAGGCCGATCGAGCCGAGGTCGCGCTCCTGGAGCAACACGCCGCCGACAATTGAACGGAGCTCGTGCCCGCGCTCGCGTTCGGCGCCGCAGCTCAACCATTCCGTGAAGGCGGGCAGTTCGACGATGCGCAGATTCTTCTTTTCGCCGAGGACGCTCAGCGCCCCTTCGTCAAAGGAGGGCGCGATGACGCACTCGAAGAATGTCGAGGCCAGCGCCACGGCGGCGTCCTCGCCCACCGGGCAGTTGAAACCCACAATCCCACCGAACGCCGATTCCGGGTCCGTCTCCAGCGCTCTCGTAAAGGCGGCGCCCGCGCCGGCGCCCCGCGCCACGCCGCACGGATTGGAGTGCTTGATGATCGCACACGCGGGGGTGCGGAACTCCTTCACGATCTCGAGAGCCGCGTCGAGATCAACATAGTTATTGTACGAGAGCGGCTTGCCGTGCAGCAGCGCACCTCCCACCACGGACGGCTCGCCGCACTCGAGCCTGCGGTAGATCGCCGCCCGCTGATGGGGGTTCTCCCCGTAGCGCAGATCGTCGATCTTGTCGAGGTGCAGCTCCAGTTCAGGAGGGAGTCCGCTCGCGGCGGGGGCGACAAATCCGGTGAGCCGGCGGTGGCATACGGCGTCATACGCCGCGGTCGCCTCTATGGCCTCCCGCGCAAGGCGCAGCCGCAATCCATCGGAAACGGTGTTGCCGCCGGCCTGCAGCTCCCCCAGCACAAGGCTGTAGCGTGCGGGGTTGGAGATCGCGATGACATCGCGGCAATTTTTGGCGGCGGAGCGGAGGAGCGCCGGGCCGCCGATATCCATTCCCTTGAGGAACTGGTCGGGGTCATCCCCCTTCATATCGGGGGACGGCAGATTCACCGCCACGATGTCGATATAGTCCCATCCCATGCGCTGCATCTGGAGGCGGTGTGCCTCGCTCTCGCGCGAGGCGAGGATGCCGGCATGGATCCGCGGGTGCAACGTCTTGACCCTGCCCTCGAGCGTTTCGGGGAATCCGGTGAGGGCAGCGACCTCCACCACCTGGATGCCGGCCGCCGAAAGGTGCCGGGCGGTTCCCCCGGTGGATACTATCTTCACCCCGAGGGCGGAGAGGCCGCGGGCAAATTCCACGGTGCCGCGTTTATCATGGACACTGATGAGGGCGCAGCGGGCGGGACGCATCGGAGAAAATCCTTTCACTCCTTTGGTGGGACAAGGCGGCTCTTTCCATCATCGGTGAAAAGGCTGTCAGTATAGAGCACGCCCTTCGCGGTATTCTTCTGGTTCCGCATAACCGATTTTCCGAGCTCCCCCACCCGGCATCCGCATAGCAGCAACGCTCCGAGCAACAGTATCATGGCCACATATCTGTTCATTCCACCCTTTCTCCTCATGCCGCGGCAACTCACCATGTTTGCATACATTGTATACTGATCGGGAGCAATTGTAAACCGGTCAGGAGAGCAGTCCTCAGTGGTTTAAAGTGCCAACCGCGGATGGGACGGATAGATCAGGTTAAAAAGCTGCACACGAAAAATCCGTCTTATCCGCGTAATCCGCGGTTAAAACGTGGAACCTGGTCGGGAGCCGGCCTCAAGGCGCCACATCAACCTCAGCCGAGGCCGGCGTGTGCAGCCAGCTCGAGGGAAGACGGGGGTCGGTCCCTTTCGCGACGATGACCCCGTAGAGGGTGTATCGCCCCGCCGCGGCGGAACCGATGGAGGGAAACAGGGCCAGCGCCCCGCTGCCGTCCGAGGCAATCACCTTCGGGAGAAACGGAATCACACGGGGGGTCAACCGGTAATCGGGCTGGAAGAAGAGAAACCGGCCGGCGGGGGTCTTGAGCGCCAGGTATGCGTCGCCCATGTTCGCAAGGGGCACCCGCCCCCGTCGCATGGAGAACCCGATCGAAATCCCCCCCCCCTGCCGCACGCAGGAAGGGCTGGCCGAGAGGGTGAGCTGCAACTGCCGGGTGCTTCCGGTGAGTGCGGAATACGCGTCGACCCTTCCGCGACCATACCACATGCTGTGGCCGGAGAGGTCGTAATTGCCGCCGGTCGGGTCGATACGGTCCGCGGTCGCCATCAACCGTTCAGTCACCTCAGACCGGGTAAGGTCGGGCTCTCGCGAAAGGATGAGGGCGGCGATGCCGGCGGCGAGCGGCGCGGCTGAGGAGGTCCCGCCGAAGTCATTGGCGTAGTTCCCCGCGGCGTCGCCATGCACAGGATTGCCGGGGTTGTACCCCTTCACCCCCATTAGATCGGTTGTCCAGATCCCGGTGCTCTTGCCGCCGTCGGAGGGGGCGCAAAGGTCGAGCCCGGGGCCGTAGTCGCTGTAGTATGACCGTATTCCCTGATCATTGCACGCACCCACCGCGACGACCTTCTCGTACGAGGCATAGCCGTCATAATCGACCGGTTCATTGCCGTTGCCCGCCGCCCAAAATATGCAGCACCCCTTTCCCCCGCGCCCCTGATCGGCGGCGTAGTCGATCGCCGCACGGACAATATCGGGCAGCGGATATACCACCTCGTCGCCGGTGAAAAGCGGATTGCCGTCGGGGGGGCCCCAGGAGTTCGATATGATCCAGGCGCCGTGCTCGGCGGCCCACTGTATCGCGCTCGCATCCTGTTCGTCGCTTGTCTCCCCGGCGACAAGCCGTATCGGCATGACCCTGCACCCGGGCGCGATCCCGGTCAGGCCGGTGCCGTTATTGCCGTTGGCTGCGGCGACTCCGGCGACGGCCGTGCCGTGAAAATCATCGTTGTCGATAACCGCGCTCGGGTCGCTGTCGTTATCCCAGAAGTCCCACCCCGGCACAAAGGTCAGGGGGGACAGGTCCTCGTGCGTGAGATCGAAGCCGTCATCGATGACGGCGATAATCACATTCGGGTCGCCCCGCGTGATATCCCACGCCGCGCAGGCGTCCACATCCTGTCCCGGCAGCGCCCGTCCCTGCCCGATGCTGCACAGGTGCCACTGGTTCGGGAAATACGGGTCATTCGGGACAAAGCGTGTGCTTTTTTTCGAGACAAAGTTCGGGTGCGCGAAGAGGGCTATCCCCTCCTCCACATACTTGTTCGAGAGCGTGAGTGCCGCGAGCGGCTCCCGGCCCGCCCTTAACACGTAGGTATTCGGCTTCATCGGCAGTCGCCGCAACAGATCTGCCCCATGCATCGCCGCGACGCGCCTGATCCCAGCCTCCGGCATATGCTGAGGGAAACAGGCGATGAACTCGTCTGTGATAACCAGCGGTTCACCCGCGCCGTAGCGAAAAACCGGGTTGAGAAATGAAAGGCCGCCCCGGACGCGGAGCGCGGCGCGCGCGGACTCCAGCCCCTGGGACCCCCTGATGAGCACCACCCGATGGCGCCCCCACGCCTCGGCGCCGGCGGGTGTGTCAACCCGGGCGCCTTGCGGTATTCCCGCCGCCCATACATCCGGGAGGCGCTGAAGCATTATTCTATTTCCGCCTGAATGGTAATACTCCTGAGCGGCATGAACGGCCCCGGGAAGCAAACATGCGACACTGATGAAAAATATCGCGACAGCGGTGCGCGAGGAACCTCGTGTAAACCGTTTCATGATCCAGTATAGCATGTGCGCGGCCATCTGTCACCCGTTACATTGACAGGACTATCCCCAGTTCTTGACGGGAATGTCGTCGAAGAGCGGCGAGCCCGAGAGGGGAGAGACGCAGAATCGAAGGGTGCAGGCACCCGGCGGCAGGGATTTTTAAAAAACCACACACTGTAGCGCACCCTTTAGGGTGCGGCGCTACGACGTGTGCTGCGTTATAATGCGCGGCGCCAAAATATGTGGCCGGACAATACAGCACATCGCAGCGCACACTTCAGTGTGCGGGTACAGGTGCGGCGTTACAGTGCGGCCGGACAATACAGGTTTAGTTAGTATAACTTTTACTCGCGCCGGGGCGTTTGGTGAAACGGCATTGGGCCCCCACGCACTCCTCGGTCATATTCAGGCATTCTATCGGCTGCCAGTTTACGTTGGGGTTGCCGCGCTCCCGCACCCCTTCGTAATTCACCTTCACTTCCTGCTTCTTGAACGAGCAGACCTTCTTATGGAACCTGCGTACCACCTGCATAACGTCACCTTCGGTTGTCGTTTTGAAACCGCGACATCGCGGCGGTTACGCCTACCACTTGCCGTGTATCACGTTACTCTTCTCACTTTACACCTTACACTTTATACCTTTTTTG
>JAPLCY010000266.1 GCA_026391995.1 Candidatus Auribacterota bacterium | reverse complement strand
CCAGCCTCGTGCTCGCCCCGATCGTCGCCGCCAGCGGCATCCCCGTGCCGATGATGAGCGGCCGCGGCCTCGGGCACAGCGGCGGCACCCTCGACAAGCTCGAATCAATACCCGGCTTCCGCACCAACCTCACCGAGGCCGAGTTCGTGGAGGCCGTCCGGAGGGTGGGCGTGGCCATCATCGGACAGACGCGGGCACTAGCGCCCGCCGACAAGAAGATTTACATGTTGCGCGACGTCACCGCGACGGTCGACAGCATCCCGCTCATATGCGGCAGCATCATGAGCAAGAAGCTCGCCGCGGGTCCCGACGCGTTCGTCTTCGACATCAAAACCGGCAACGGCGCCTTCATGAGCACCATGGAGCTCGCCGAGACACTGGCCCGGACGATGAACGCGGTCGCCCACAACGCCGGCAGGGATGTGGTGACGCTCATCACCGATATGAACCAGCCGCTCGGCAGGAGCATCGGGAACGCCCTCGAGATCAAGGAAACGATCGAGGCCCTGAGGGGCGCCATCGCCCCCGATCTCAAGGAGCTTGTTCTCTCGCTCGCGAGCTGGATGATGGTCTTTGGCGGCGCCGCCAAAACGGCCGAGGAAGGGTACCGCCTCGCGGAGGAGAACCTCACGAACGGCAAGGGTCTCGAGATATTCCTCTGCGGAGTCGCCCTTGGCGCTGGCCGCGAGAGCGTTGACTCCTCGATCGACATGGCGGTCTGGTTCACGGTAAACAAGAAGATCGGCGATCCGGTCGCAAAGGGGGCAAGCCTCATCACCATGCATTACAATGACGCGAAAAAAGCCGCGGCTGTCCGGGACCGCCTCAAAAAAGCATACCGGATCGGCCCGAAGGCGGTCAGGAAACCCCCGATGGTGTACAAGGTCATACGCCCCTGAACCCATATGTGGCGATCCTCCACTAAATACCTAATTCACATGGGCGCTGATAGTTAGGACTATTCTCTGGGGGCAATGTGTTTCGCCTGCCGTCCGGCAGTGGATGCTGTACGCAAGAGTGTGTACTTTTGCAGCATCTGTAGCGCACACTTCCCTTAATGGCGCTCTACGTTGAGGATAGTTATTTTTAGCCCCACTGTAACTGACCCCATTACAACTGCAGCAATTTTGACCTTGCCTTGTGGCAGGCCAACTGTTAAAATTCTTGATAGTGAAAGGAGGTGCGCACGTGAAGTTCCTATCAGTACTGGTAGTCGTACTGGTGGCGCTACCCCTTGTTCTTTGCTCGGGCGTCTACGCCGAGGGCAAGAAGAAGGAGTGGCCGACCAGCCCCGTCAATATCAATACCGCATCAAAACAGGAGATTCAGCAAATCCCCGGTCTTGGAGACAAAACCGCCGAGGCCATTATCTCCGGTCGCCCCTGGAGTTCACTGGACGATCTCAGCAAGATCAAAGGTTTTTCCGCCAAGAAGATTGCCCGGATGAAGGAAAAGAAGGCCCTCACCACAGGCAAGGATACGGCGCCGGCGGCAGAAGCCGTTGTGGGGAAGACCGAGGCGGTCCCGGAAAAAGTCGAGATGAAGAAGGAAGAGCCCAAAGAGGAGTCCAAGGATTGATTCTTAAACCTTCCGGAAGTACACGAGGGGAACCCGAAAGGGTTCCCCTCTTTTTTCTGACCGCATGAAGTCTATTTATCTGCGCCTGTCCGCCCAATCTGCATCATCTGTGGTGAGAAGTTGTGGCGCACACCGTAGCGCACACTTCAGTGTGCGATCAATGTGCGATCAGCAGAACATTAACCGCGGGTTGAACGAATATAGGGAATTGGCAGAGAATACTACCTGGAGAGAAACAGTTCCACCCAGGGACGCGGTTCTCAGGATAGATTAAATTTAGAGAGGATCCCCGAGCCGAAGACAAAACCCCTTGCCCCGAGCCGCTTGGCATCTTCATCGCCAAGGACAGCGAAAATAAGTGTCGCGCTCCCAACCTCCCGCTCGCCGCAGGTGATCCGGCACTCCGCCACGGCCCCCTCGTCTCTCAGTTCCCTTATCCGCGCCTCTATGATAAGCCTGTCACCGGGCCGGCTGATGAAGTGAAAGGCGGCCCGGTCCACCTTCGCCAGAATGATGTCCCGTGTGAAACCGAAGCTCTTGCCCACCAGCAGGCCCGCCGTCTGCGCCATCGATTCGATGAGGAGGGTGTGCGGCATGATCGGGAAAGAGGGGTAATGCTCTTCGAGACAATCCAGGTCTGCGGGAATGGTCCGCACCGCGCGGGCGTACTCACCCTCGCGAAACTCCAGTATGTCGTCAATATGGATCCAGCGCATGGTAATTATTATGCTCTTACTGATTTTTTTGGATTTGCCCCTCAAGGGGCTGTCCCTACCCGCGGTCGAGGGCCTTGAACACCGCTTCCTTCAGGGCACACGCGCAGGCGAGGCGCTCCACGCGCGGCGACCCGGGAGAACCGGAATCGAGCTCACGAGTGGTGAAGACGCGCCTGAGGCGGGGAACGCCGTAACCGATAAGGCGGCGTACTTTTGTAAGTTCAGCGATGTCGATACCGGTTATCTTACCTGGTGGCATTCTCGACATAGCGGGAGATCATGTCCACGGTAAAGAGGCTGGTAAAATTGCTCACCCGGGGATCCTTCTCGAACGTGGCGAGATTAGCGTAGGGCATGCGCTTCTTCAACTCCGCGATCCCCGCGGGGGTCACGCTGCCGTTGTTGACAAAAGTGTCATTGGACAGGATGTTTTCGGGGAAGAGCCCTCCCCGCGGTATCTTGATCCCGAATACCTTCTCAATCCTGAAAACAATGTCGAGAAAATCGAT